>JAPLGX010000302.1 GCA_026389925.1 Chloroflexota bacterium | reverse complement strand
GGCCGAACACGTACACCAGGCGCAGCACAGTCCACCAGCGTAGCAAATGCGACTTGCCTGGGCCTCGAGCTCCACCGTAGAACACAAAGCGGTGCAGCCACGTCTGCTCCCAGGCAAGTTCTTGTTTCGGAATGAAGTGAGCGAGTTTGTCTACATCCACCCGCTCCGCTCGCTGACTGATTACGCCGGGTTTGGCGCGGGTAGATTGCATACGAGTACCTTGCCGCCCTCGGCACCCACCATGATCGGGCCTGTCTCCCTATACTTCTCCGGGTACTCAGCTCGCAGCCTGACCTCGAGGAGGCGGTCAGAAAAACGCCGGATGGTGGTAACGACCTCACCTTGATACAGTACCGGCTCCTCCACGCCGTCGACTCCCCGGCGCCACACCTCATCTTCCAGCCGATCGCGCAGGGCCAGCCTTGCCTCGAGCATCGCATTGGCAAACTTTGCATTCTTTTTCTCGCGCGCATACACCCCACTGCGCGAGATATGGACGCGCTCAGCAGCTTGGGTGACGGATGCGCCATGCTCGCGCAGGTGCAGGAAAGCCTTGACCCAGGTTCCCGCGTGCGCCGGGCGACCTCTTGGCTTTCCTGTTCGAGTACCCCCTGATCGCGTCCTATTTCGTCCACCACGCTTGTCAGCTTTCACCATGTCTCCACGCTCCTAGGAGCTGCCATGCCGCGAGGCTCATTGCTCGTTCGGCGCTCTCCCGCCCAATTCCCTCCGGTGATGCCAAGCAACCCGAGTAGCGCCCAGCACGCCAGCCCAACGTCCCGCAGGACACCGATCGCCAGGCCAAGCCAGAACTTCAGCGGGTGCAGAGAGTGCGCGCAGGAACGCCCGCCGAGCTGAACCGCGAGGTCGACCTGGCCCCGGCGAGGCGCCAACCATGAACCTGCCGGCCGCGTCCCGTCGGTTTTCGGCCGGTTTCTCCAACGTCCCCGAAGCCTCAACAGGCTCGATCTCCGTCACCATTCAGAATCCTCCTCTCACACACCCGCCCGCCTCGATTCCGGCCCCATCACGGTCAGCGTGACGGCCCACCCCCGACATGTGCAAACACATGCAAACATATGCACGTGCCGGCGTTTGCACGTGTGGGCGATGCATGCAAACATGTGCACCCCCCTTAAGGGGTGCACATGTTGCGTGCACACGTGCGTCAGGTATAGGCATAGACGTTCGCCCTCCCCAACTTTGTCACTTTCACCCCGGGTAGGCGGCCTAGGCTGGCGGTTGCCTTGACGAGGGTCCGGGTCGCCACGTTCACCCCCTGGGATGCCAGAGAGGCCACCAGCTCAGCCCGGGTGAGGGTTTTGCCGGGCGCCTCGCGGAGGATCAGCAGCATGGCATCAGCTGCGATGTCGGCCAGGCTGGATGACGTGGTTGCGTCGTCGCCCGCACCGAAGGTCAGCACCAGGCCGCCCATCTCCAGGGGTTCGATCTCGAATGTCAAGCTTGCCGCTTCTGGGCCCGCGCGGTTCTTGATCTGGACCATGTGCCGCACCCTGTTGTCGGCGGTGCCCTCCGTGATGAGGACCAGGCCACTATCCACGGCCGCCAACCAGTCCCCGGACCCGCGCACTCGATCGGCCAGGCGTGGACGTGTGATCTGGTTGGGCTTCGACAGGTGGTGCAGGAGCACGATCGTGACCCCGGTCGCGTTGGCTAGGTCGCGCAGCCCCCGCATCAGCACCGACACTTCGCTGGCGTCGTTGCCGTCGCCCGCGAAGTAGCGCACGGCCGCATCGATGCCTAGCAGCACAATGCCTCGCGCCTGGATGAAGCGCCGCAGCTTGCCAAAGGATGCGCGCTTGGTGAAGTCCCAGAGATCATGGTCGAACCAGCAGTTGGCTGGCGGCTTTATCCCGCGCCCGGCGCACAGGTCCAGCAGTCGGCGGTGGTCATCGTCGCGCGATTGGTCGGCACTCAGGAGGAGCACACCGCCCTGGACGGTCGGCTGCACGCCCCAAGCCTTGCTCCCCGTTGCGACCCCAAGCGCCAGGTCCTGCAGCGCCCATGTCTTCCCGGCTCCGATGTCACCGGCGATGAGGTTTAGGCCTCCGCGAGTGATGTGGGGGCGCAGCAGGTAGGGCTCCTCCGGCACCTCGATCACCGCAAGCTCAGTGGCCGACATGGGGGAGTAGCTGTCGATCACCGCGATCGCATGCCGCTCGACGATCGCGCGCGCGTC
>JAPLGX010000103.1 GCA_026389925.1 Chloroflexota bacterium | reverse complement strand
ATCCATGCTTCAGCCGGCGGGAAGGGTTTACAATGAATTGGACTTTATCACAAAGACTTGCAGAAGACAACACGAGGCACAGCGATGTTCCTCGATGAGGTGCACCTCACGGTGAAGGCCGGCAAGGGCGGCGATGGCATGATGCACTTCCATCGTGAGAAGTACGTGACCCGCGGCGGGCCCGATGGAGGCGACGGCGGGCACGGGGGCGATGTAGTCCTGGCGGTCGATCCCAAGCTCAACACCCTTTCCCTCTTCCATCATCAGCGATCCTTCCAGGCAGAAGATGGTGCACGCGGCGGCACCAATAACCGCACGGGAAAAACCGGCGCGGACATGGTGCTCGGGGTAGCGCGCGGCACGCTGGTGCGCGATGCAGCCAGCGGCCAGGTGCTGGGCGACCTGACCGAGCCCGGCCAGCAACTGCGAGTCGCTCGCGGCGGGCGGGGCGGGCGGGGCAACCCGCATTTTGCCTCACCCAGCAATCAGGCCCCCTACGTTGCCGAGAAGGGCGAGCCGGGCGAGGCGCGCGAGCTGGAGCTGGAGCTCAAGCTCATCGCCGATATCGGCCTGGTGGGCGTCCCCAATGCGGGCAAGAGCACCTTTCTCGCGGCGGCGACGGCAGCCCGGCCCAAGATTGCCGCCTACCCGTTCACCACCACCGAACCGAATCTGGGTGTGGCCACCCTCGACGACGCGCCGCTGGTCTTGGCCGACATCCCCGGCCTGATCGAAGGCGCCCATCGCGGTGTGGGGCTGGGCTTTGCCTTTCTGCGGCACATTCAACGCACGCGCGTGCTGATCCACCTGCTCGACGGTACTGGCGAAAGCCCAGTGGCCGACTTCTCCCAAATCAATTCCGAGCTGGCCCTCTTCGATCCGCGGTTGAGCTCCAAGCCGCAGGTGGTGGCGTTCAACAAGATGGATTTGCCCGAGGTGCAGGCCCGTTGGGAGGGGGTGCGCCGCGATCTGGCGCAGCGTGGTGTGGAGCTGATGCCGCTTTCGGCGGCGACGCACAAGGGCCTGCGCGAGGTGCTGGCGCGAGCGGCGCAGCTGCTGGGTGACCTGCCACCGCCAGCCCCCAGCGAGGGGGAGCTGCCCGTCTACCGCGGGCCGCAGGACACCGAGGAGTTCAGCCTGGAACGGGAAGCGGACGGCGGGTGGCGCGTGCACGGGCGGCGCATTGAACGTGCGGCGGCCATGACCTACTGGGAGATGGACGAGGCGGTGGAACGCTTCCAGCGCATCCTGGAGGCCATGGGCATCTACGAGGCGATGAAGCAGGCGGGCGTGAAGCAGGGCGACCTTGTGCGCATCGGGGAGAATGAACTCGAATGGCACGACTAGGCGTGTTCGGCGGCAGCTTCGACCCGCCGCATTTGGGGCATCTGGCGTTGGCCGAGGCGGCCCTGCGCGGACTCGGCTTGAGCCGCGTGTTGTGGGTGCTCACGCCCGCACCGCCTCACAAGCAGGGCTGGAAGATCTCGCCGCTGGCCGTCCGCGAGCGCATGGTCTCGATCATGGTGGCGCAGAACCCTCAGTTCGATCTGTCGCGGGTGGAAATGGAACGCCCGGGTCCACACTACATGGTGGATACCCTGATGGAGCTCGGGCGGCGCGGGCCAGGCGATGCGCTCATCTTGCTTCTAGGCGGGGATTCGCTGCGCGACCTGCCTTCGTGGGGTCGCCCGCAGCTTCTCATCGAGCAGTGCACGCTGGGGGTCATGCGCCGTCCGGGGGCCGAGCCCAGGTTGGCGGAACTGGAGAGAGTCCTGCCGGGCATTTCCGAGCGTACCGAGTTCTTTGATGCGCCGCTCATGGATATCTCGTCGTCAGAGATACGCCGCCGCGTGCATGCCCGCGAACCGTACGATCACCTCGTGCCGCCTCCAGTGGCCGCCATCATCACCCGGGAGGGTCTCTACCTGGCGGATGCCGGCGGCGCCACCCCCGGATAGCCCAGCGCTTCGAGAATCTGTGCCGACCCCTCGACGAACAGCGGGCACCTCGTCTCAAAGAGGCCGGCCCGCTTAGCCTGCCTGAGCCCACCCGGCTGTGAAAGGTCCACGCCGAGCAGCTCCTTGCAACGCATTGAACCGAACCGCCGGATGAATTCGGCGACGAACTCCGCGCCCGCGGCGTAGGCGCGGTCCTTCTGCGACGTATCGCGCGGACGGGTCATGCCGTGCCGCAGCCCGACGACCATCAGCGCCCCGCTCACCGCGCCGCATGTCTCGCCCATGCGGGCCACACCGCCGCCCAGCGTGCCGGCGGCGCGCAGTGCCAACTCCTGATCTACACCCATCTCGCGCGCGAATGTCGCGAACACTGCCTGGGCGCATGAGAAGTCGTCGTGCATGGCCGCACAGGCTGCCTCGGCTCGGGTCATTGATGGCTCCCTTCTCAGCAGCAGGGGTCGTGCGACGCTCAGCGCCTGCGCGCCGGTCCGCGTTCACAGCGGCGGTGAGGCGAGCTTCTCGATTTTGCGGCCGATCTCGCGCCACTGGATGCGGCTCAGGCCGAGCTTCTCGCGCAACCGGTCGGGGTCCATGCCGGACTGCCGGTCGCGAACAGCGCAGGTCCAGCGGCACATGTCGAAGGAGAGGTGCTTGGCCAACCCGGCTTGCAGGCCGATACCTTCGAGCACGTATTCGAGTTGGCGCGGGGACCACGGGAAGAGGCGGTCGGCGAGGTGGTATTGCTCCACGTATTCGCGGTACAGGCCGACCCACTTCGGGTCGAGGGCGATCTTGCGTTCCTTGAAGCGCATACGCGGCTGGGTATAGCGCACGAACAGGAACGGCGATTCGGGTGTGCTCACATCCACGTGGCCGATCTTAAGCCCTTGGCATTCGCCCTTCTTGACGCCGGTCTTGAGCAGCAGCTCGAGCAGCACGGCCGGACGCGCATCGGGCTTGCCGCCGCTGCGGCCGGCACGCATTTCGCGCGCCGCACGGCGCGCCGCCTCCACCTCGCCCGGGCTGAGGACTTCCGGCAGCGGGCTGATCACCGTTTTCTGCACGAGCGGTGCCGCAGGATCCTCCGGCCACACTCCCTTCTGATGCATATAGCGAAAGAAGGCCTTGAGCGAGGTGACTCGCCGCGAATACGTTTTGGGGCTGCACGGGACGCCGCGCGCCGAGCGCATCCACTCCAGGAAGGCCTGCAGATCCCTCGTGCCGATCTCCCCCAGGGCGCGGCCGGCGCCCACATAGCTCGCCAGCAGGTTGAGGTCGGCGGTGAAGGCCTTGACCGTGTTCTCAGCCAGGCCCTCATCTCCGAGGTGTCTCTTCCACAGGTGAACGCCGGTCATGAGCGAAGAGCGCGGACTCACGGGGCCGCTCTCAGCCGTGGACGAACCCGGTGACGCGCTGGAGGCATGCATCATGGCCGTGGCGATCTTGCTCTCACTCTCGCACGTGCGGCGGGTGGGGCCCGAAGCCGCTGCGCGGTGCGGTCGGCAGTACGCTGCAGCGGCTCATCCGAGGCGGGCAGGCAGCGCGTCTAAGGGTAGAGCGCTTCCTGCAACAGGCTGCGGATCGCATCTGGGATCGGCAATTGGACGTCGGCGCCGCCGGGCGTGATCCAGCCATAACACTGACTGGGGCTGACGATTCGATAGCGGCGCACATTGTCGGGCCGCACGCTGGTGGCCATGGTCACGTAAGGAGCCAGATCCTGGAAGGAAAGATCCATGTCGACGAATTGCCGGAGCTGGTCAAAGAAGCCCGGCATGTTGGCCAGCGCGTTCAGGCTGAGCAGACGGTTGGCAAATCCGAGAATCACTTCCTGCTGGCGCCGCTCACGGTCGAAATCGCTGCTCGAATATCGCGAGCGGACATACCACAAGGCGGTGGCGCCGTCCATGTGCACCACGCCAGGGTACACGGTGTAATCACCGTACCCCTTGCGCTTGTCGGTCAGCGTTTGCGCCACGGGCACGTCAATCCCGCCTAGCGAATTGACCAGCCCGGTGAAACCGCTGAAGTTCACTCGCACCCAGTGGTCCACCCGCAGGCCAAAGTTGTACATCATCGTATCTTTGAACAAACCGAAACTCCCGCCCTCGTAGCCCAGCGTGTAGCCGATGGGGAAAGCCACATTGATGCGCTGCATGGTGTAAGCGGGGATGTAGACAAAGAGATCGCGGGGGAACGAGATGAGCGTGGCCGTTCCGCGCGACCGGTTGAGCGAAAGGATCATGATCGTGTCGGTGCGATACGCGCTTCCGTACGGCCGCATGTCGCTGCCCAGCAAGGCGATGTTCAGCACCTCCTCACCCAACTCGAAGGGTTGGGCGGGGCTGGGAATGGCGGTCGGTGCAGGGTAGATCGGCCCGGCGTAGGGTGACCAGGGCGGCACGCCGGCATAGGGCGTGGCAGGCACGAGCGGCTCGCCGGCGCCGGGCGTTTCCTGCAGGAAGGGCGCCAGTTGAGTTGCCAGCGAAGGCATGAAGGGCGTCGGTGTGCTTGAAGCGGGCAGGAATGGCGTGGGTGAGCCAGAGTCGCCGGCGTTGCCTCCGAAAAACATGGAGGCCCCGCTGCCCAACAACATGCAGCTCAGGCTGAGGGCACTGGCCATGCCGAATGCGGCGGCGATGAGGGGGCGTCGTCCAGGAGACATTCGCCTTCCTTGACCAACTGAAGATGTGCCCTGCGCGCGCAGGGCCATCCTAAGGACGATTATACGCCCGCAGAAGTTCCAGGCGGCGATACGCCGCGGCGAGCAGATGCCGCCGAAGCCTCAGCCCACCCCGCACGGCTCAGGCGTAGACCCCGCTTTGAGGGGCGGCTAGAGGCACTTCGATGGAGAAGGTGCTGCCCTGACCGGCCTGGCTTTCGACCCAGATGCGGCCGCCGACCGATTGAGCCAGCTCGTGGGCAACCGCCATGCCGATGCCCTTCTCGCCCAGGCCGGCCAGCGGAGCGCCTGTGCCGCGGGCGATCGAATCGAATACCATCGGGTAGTCGTCTGGGGCGATGCCAGCCCCACCGTCGTCGACAGAGACGAGCAGGGCCGAGGGCGGTCCGCCTTCGGGCATACGTAGATGCGCGCGCACCGCCACCTCGCTCTGCGGCGGCGTGGCCAGAACCGCATTGCGCACCAGGTGATACAGCAATTGGCGCACGCAGGCCCGGTCGGCCTCGGCGTCAAAGATCGTCTCGGGCAATTCGAGGTGAATGCTCAGCTCGCGTTCGCGAATCAGTTCGCTGGAGGCCGTCAGGGCCGCATCGACCTCCTCGGCCACCTCCAGCGGGCCCCAATCGACCGGGGCTTCGGAACGGGCGAACGCGGCCAGGTTTTCGAGATCCTGCGCCAAGGCTTCGGCCTGATAGGCCTTACTGCGCAGGTGCTCGAGCGGCTGGCGCTGCATCGAGCCCAGAAGCGCCGCGGCCTGACCGGCCAGAAGTTCGGAGTCGCTGCGCACCGAAAGGACGGCCTTGAGGAGTTCGCGGGCCAGAGAGAGAACCACCTGTTCGCCGAGCGGCCCGCCGCGGGCCGGGGGCAACACACGCGCCGGTTCATCCCAGCCCACGCCCTGACGCTCGAGTTCCTTTTCGGAGCGGTCAAGGGCCATGCGCAGGCGCTGCACCTCTTCGCTCTGTTCGGCCATGAACTCGTGCAGGACTTCACCCGAAGGAGCAGTGATGGGCTGACCTGCCAAGCTAGCTCGCAGCGAAGCGATCACCTCATCCCGATTGAGCAGCACCTGCGAGAGGGCTTCCTCCAGTCGGGAGACTTCGGCCTCCATCTCCTTGAGGCTTTCCGGTTGCGTCCGCTGGGTAAGCTGCACCTCGAGCGAGTCGGCCCGCCGGCGTTCGGCGTGCAGGTCCTCTTGCGCCTGGCGCAGGCGGAAGCCGAGGTTGGAGCTCTCTTCGCGCAAATTGGCCAACTCGGCATCCGACATCAGCGCCCGCGATCGCGGCGGCTCGCGCGGCTCCTCGGGCAACAATTGTGCGGGGGCCAGGTCGGTGACGAGCGGCGCGGCAAAGGCGCCCAAAGTGCGCTGATCCTCACTGCTCCATTCGCGGCCGCTGTAGGGTGAAAGAACGAGCAAGGCCGTGCTGGCATTCGTGCCGGCGGCCAACGGCATCAGCATCGCCGGGCCGGGTTGGGCCAATCCCAGCGCCTCGGCAACACGCTTGTAATCGGCCGGCAGGTCGGCTGCACGATAGGCGTGGACGCCTTCTTGTGCGAGTTGGGCAATGATGCGTCCGCTCTGGTCGCCCGACAGGTACGCGCCGAGAAGGGGTTGCGAGCGCACCAGATCGTATCCGGCGGTGATGTGCAACCCGGCCCCGTCTTCCGCACGCGCGAGGACGAGGGCCACATCTGCGTTGAGCGTGCGTGCGGCCCAGAAGGCAAGGTCCTCCGCTATCGAGCGAGCCGCCTTGGGCGGGCCGGCCTCGCCGGGGGTGCCTGAGGGTGTGGGCTCGTCGCTCGTCGCGGGGGCGACCGGCATGGCTGCGACATGCGCAGGGCGGCTGGCCAACGCCGCGATCCACACAACGAACAGCGGATAGACGATCACCTCCGCCGCACGCAGCAGCGTGCCGAAATCCTCACTCGGACGGCGCAGCACGGCTTGCACAATCGAGCCGGCCAGAAGCAGGCCCATGGCCGCCAGAGCCAGCCCGCGCAGCGCAGGGCGGCGCAAGAACAGAAGAGCCGCGCCGATCACCGCCGTCAGCGCAAGGCTTGCATCCCACAGGGGAGCCAGCAAGGTGGTGTTGAACCGCAGATCCGGGAGCTGGACAGCCGTGGAGTAGAGCAGCACGCTGGAGGCCAGTGTGAGCACAAGCGCCAGCCCGGCCGCTGTGAAAGCGATCAGGGCCGCAAGCCGTCCATTCGATTGGAGCAGAAGCCACACGAGGAGTACGGCCGAGATAAGACTGATCGCGCGATCGGCATTGCCGAGCGCCGTTCGGGCAAATGCACCGCCGTCCCACGCGGCCCACGCCGAGAGCAGCACGAGCGCGATGCGCAAGGCGACCATCGCGCCCACGCCGAGCGTGAGACGCGTCCACATTTCGCGCCCCAGGTGTGCACGCCACATCGCCGCCAAGAGCAGGCCCAGAACCAGCGCGAGGAGGAGGACCAGGTTGGCCGGCGGCAGGCTGAGCGCGTCGAGGATGCCGGGGGATGTGCTCATGCAGCGGCCCTTTCTGTGAGCACGGGGTAGATGGCCCGATTATCTTATCATGGCCAGGCGCGCGAGCGCCCACAACCCCTCGAAGGAGGCGTTGCGCACGCGCGCATCCGGGTCGGCCAGACTACGCTTGAGGACCCGCATGCGTTCGGGAAAGGGGGCGTGCCGCCAGGCCTCGGCCGCGGCTAGGCGCTCGCGCGGATTGCCTTCGGCCAGAGCGCGCTCGAGCACCGCCATGGCCCCGGCACCACCGGGCACGCCGGTTCCGCGGGTGGCGGCGAACGCGACCAGCCATGGCAAGTCCGCGGCCTCCGCAAGCTGCGCCGGCGACGGGACTTTGGGAGCGGCTTCCAGCGCTGTCGCCGCTGCGGTCCGCACCACCCATTCCTTGTCGTCGCGCGAAACCTTGCGCAGCACGTCCACCACCCACGGCTCGTCGATATGCGCCAGGCCGCCGATCGACGTACGGCGCACCAGGGCGTCCGAGTCGGTGGCTGCTTCGCGCAGGAGCGGGTAACCCTCCTCGCGGTCGAAAGACAAGCCGAAGCTCGCCGCACGGCGAGCGTCTTCCTCGCCGGTGAGCAGCATGCGGCCTAGCGCCTCGGCCGCCTCCTTGCGCCCCATGCGCCCGAGGGCCATGGCCGCCGCCCAGCGCACCTCGCGCTCGGCTGAGCCAAGCAGATCATCCAGACCGGCGATGGCGCCGCCGTCGCGCAGCGCGCCGAGCCCGAGGGCCCCCAGCACTTGGCCCTCGGTGTCATCCGCTACATCGAGCATCGGGCGGAACAAGACCAGAATGCCCGGGTCGAGCGAGGCGACCAATGCGCCTGCACATCGAGCGCGTAGGGGGAAGGGCCAGCGCGCATTGCGCACCACACCCGCCAGACGCCGCAGCACTTCCGATCTCCATTCGGCCTCGCCCGCGGGGCGCAGCCACGCGGCACATTCCAGCAACGTATTGGCTTCGTGCACCCACGGCACGAGGCGCAAAGTTGAGTCGGTTCCGCTCGAGGCGGGCAGGCTGTCGGAGGATGTCGTCAGGCGGTCGCGAATGAGAGGCCCAAGATCCAGCACATCGCCGGCGAGCGAGAGTGCCACCTCGGTGAAGGCGGTGGTGGGCGAGGCGAGCAGCGCCTCGGCCGAGCTGGCCGGCGCGCTGCGTGCCAGGTGGTGCGCCGCCAGGCGGCCCGCGATCGCCGGATGCGCAAATGCCAGACGGCCCGCCAGGGTGGCGCGCCAAATTCCGCGCGCGACCAACTCCGTCGACACCGCGCCGATGTCCACCGCCGGGCGCGTCTCGATCCCGGTGGCCGATGAAAGGGCGCGTTCGCCGTCCGCGCGGCTGAGCACGGCCACCCCGGCGGCGACCATGGTCCCCGCCAACTGCTTGAGGCCGGGGACCCAGGCCGGTTCGCACTGCCTGCGCACCAGCGCGTCCAGGTCGCTGGCCGACGTTTTGCCCAGCGCATCGCCCGCGCAAGCCGACCATAAGCGCAGCGTGATCTCGAGCGGCGTGGTCAGCGCGGCGGGAACGGACAACCAGCCGCGCAGTATGTCGGCCGATGGCCAATCGGCGGAGGCAGAGGCCCCGGCGATGTTTTTCTTCCAGCGTTCGGCCCACCGGCCGACGAAGGCCTCGTGTTTGAGGTCGGCCCAGGGCGCGATGGCGGCGCAAGTGAAGCCCATCATCTCCCACAGCGGGAGGCCGCGGAAGCCGTCGGCGACGATAATCCGCAGGCGAGGCAGTTCGCGCAGCAGTTCGCCCAGCCACTCGCGCACGCGCGAGGCGTGCGCGTCGGAAAGCTCATCGAAGCCATCGATCAAGAGCCAGGGGGTATCGCCGTGCAGCCCGCGCAGCACGAGGGCCGACAGCCCGGGGAGCGTGCGGCGCGAACAGTGGGGGCGCATGGCTTGCAGCAGGACTTCGCTGGTGGGCGTCTTGCCCGGCGCCGGTTCCAGGTCCGCTGCATGCGCCAGCAGCAATGCAGTAGGCAGGTCCTTGCGCTCGACGAATGCGGCCAGCTTGCCGGCGCGCAACCCGAGGATGATCGCCGCCAGGGCCACCGTGCGCCCGCTGCCCGGCTGCCCGCACAAGACCACATGCTGGCGGCCGCGGACGACAACCTCGAGCGGCTCCTGGGGCCAGCCGTAATGGGCGCCGAGCTGCGGCCAGTCCGGCGTGAAGGGCAGGCCCTGCGGCAAGTCGCTCTCGGCCTCCTGCAATGGGTCCGATGGAGCCGGGGGGCGCAGGAACGTTGGAGGAACAATGATCTCGTCGAGCAAGAAGAGCGGGCCTGCCAGGTGGCTGGTTTGCGCCCACCGGATGAGATCGCGCGAGTAGGATTGCGCCGTCCCGGTCGCCAAGCTTTCGCGCCACGCGGCCCATTGCGCGCGCAGCGCGCTGAACGCGCGGAGCAGCGCCGCCCGGCGGCTCACGACCAGTGCCGTAAGCAGGGCGCCGAGGGCAGCGCCAGCTATGAAGGAGGGCGCGTCGAAATGCCCGCGCGTCCCGAACAGACCCATGGGCTACCCCGTGTAGAGAATGCGGCCGCAATTGCCGCACAAAACGATCTCTTCACCCGTGCGTGCGGCATCGATGCGCGCCTGGGAGGGGGCGACGCCGCAGCGGCCGCAGGTCGATCCGTCCAGGCGTGCCACGGCTGTTCCGCGCCGTGTACGCCGTAAGGTATCGTAGGTCTCCTGATCCTCCGGGGTGATAAGAGTCACGGCCGCTTCGCGCTGTGCCTGCAGGCGTTCGACCGTCGCTGCCAGCCCGGCGCGTTCTTGGTGCAGCTCGCCTTCTTGTTGGCCGCGAGTTGCCTGGGCGACGTCGAGCGCGGCGCGCGCGGTGGCCTGGTCCCTTTCCGCCTCGTCTTGCGCGAGCATCGCCTGCAGTTGGCGATCTTCAAGTACGCCCAGGAAGCGCTTGAGCGAAGCCGCTTCGTTTTCGAGGTCTTTAAGCTCCTTCGGGCTGTGCACTTCGCCGCTGTACAACCGCCGTTCCGTCTCGCGGAATTTGCTCTGTTGCGAGCCGACCTCACCTTCGGCTTTGGCCAGCGCGCGGTGGGCGTCTTGCCGGGCCGCCCGCGCCACGCTTTCTCGCTGGCGTGCCGCATCCACTTCGGGCGAGACGGCAAGCAGGGCTTCGATCGCGGCCAGACGCGTCCGTGCCCTATCGAGTTCGAGGTCGAGCGACTGCAAACGGAAAAGATTCGAGACGCGACTCATGAGCACCGATTATAGGGAATTCCCCGCCAGCGTCAACTCAGGGAAGGCGGTGTCGGCGACAAGAAATTCCCAAGTAACTTGTCGTGGCAATTGGGGTGAGGGGCGATGTTAGAATCGACGGATGCACATCGATCACGGAGTCAGTGAGGCGGGAGTCCGGCGCGACTTCCGTTTGGGGGTGATCAACGGCGCCCTCTTCGGGCTGGCCGAGACACTGACTGATCCGGCGCTGGTGCTGGTGGCCTTTGTGGTGGCCCTGGGCGGTTCGCCGCTGCTGGTTGGGCTGGCGGCGCCGATTCGCAACGCCGGATGGTATTTGCCTCAACTCCTGATTTCTGGTCGGACGCAATCGGCACCACGCAAGCTGCCGATCTACGCACGAGTCGCCGTCTTGCGCCTGGCGGGGTGGGGGGTGATCGCCGTGGCGCCGCTTTTGCTTGGGCGGCTTTCACCCGGCGCGGTGTTGACCATTTTCTTCGCGGCCTTCCTTGTGGCCGAGAGCGCGGCAGGTGTGGCCGGGCTGCCCTTCCTGGAGGTCGTATCCAAAGTCATTCCGGCCGGGCGGCGGGGTGAATTCTTTGGCTGGAGGTTGACTCTGGCCGGAGCGGCGGGCATTCTTGCCGGGTGGCTGGTGCACGGATTGCTGCGGGAGGGCGGGGCGGTCGGCCTGCCGCTCAACTATGGCACACTTTTTTTCCTGGCCTTCCTGACATACGTCGTGGCGATGACCGTTTTCTTCCCGGTAGGCGAGCCGGCCGATGCCCACACGGTGCGCGGCATCGCGCTGCGCGAGCAGTTGCGTTCGGCGCGCGGACTGTGGGCGCAGGACTCCAACCTGCGGCACTTCCTTTATCTGCGGCTGGCACTCATCGTCACCGGCGCGGCGGTCCCCTTCTACACGCTGTACGCCCAGCGCGATCTCCACCTGCCGGTTGGGGAGATCGGTGTGTACCTCACCGTGTACACTAGCGCGTCGCTCCTGGCCAACCTGGCCCTCGGCCGGATGAGCCGGCGAATGGGCAACCGCCGCATCCTGCGCCTGTCGGGCTGGGCTAGCCTGGTCATGTCGCTCGTGGTTATCGTGCTCGGTCTCCTTGCGGCGCGGGTCGGGGCCTACTGGTTGAATGCAGGCATGATCGCAGTTTACGCGCTGCTCGGCATGCGCGAAGCCGGTATCGGCATTGGCGGGATGAGCATGCTGCTCGGGCTGGCCGGCGAAAAGCGGCGGTCGCTGTATCTGGGTTTGGCCAATTCGGTGATGGGCCTGGGCCTCTTGGCCTCGGCCGCAAGCGGGGTGCTCGTTGAGCTGGCCGGCTCGCTGGCGTTGTTTGTCGTGGCCGCGTTGGCCAGCGCGGGCGCGCTGTGGTTTGTCGAGGGGATTCACGATCCATCAGTCCAACGGGCAGCCTGATCAATGTTCGCCTCGGCCTCATTGACCCGGGCTTGCGCAGGGGGGTACAATCCGCGGAATTCCCGCTGAGAGGGCAGAATGGGCGTGCGGCCGCTTGCGCGCACTTCTCCTCTGTTACTCGTTCGCCGGCAGGAGAAACACGGATGATATGGAAGGAAGGACATGCATGAAGCGCCGCCAACTATGCACGCGTCTCGCACTGCTGACACCGATTGCCATCAGCCTGGCGTGCAATCTGCCTGAGTTCATCGCGCCGATCGACACCCCTGGCGCGGCGACCGAGATATCCACGCAGGATGCTACGCTCATCCCCGTCGACCTAACATCGGCCGCGGCCACCGAGGCCGCGCCCGGCACCACGCCGGAGGCCACGATGGCCCCAACCGCCGAATCGCCCACCGAGACGCCTCTGGCGCCGGTGGTCTACCCGGTGGGGCCAGACAACTTCTCTGAGGACATCAACCCGCTGACCGGGTTGCGCGTGGCCGATCCGGCGCTGCTCGACCGCCGGCCGCTGGCCATCAAGGTGTCGAATTTCCCGCGCAGTGCCCGGCCGCAGGCTGGGCTCTCGCAGGCCGACCTCATCTGGGAGTACTACACCGAATCTGGCAGCACGCGATTCTTGGCAATGTACTACGGGCAGGAAGCGAGCAAGGTGGGCCCCATCCGCTCGGCGCGCGTCGAGGATACGCGCATCGTACCGCTCTACAACGCCATCCTGGTCCACGTTCAGGCGTACCAGGACGTATGGGATCAGATGTATTCCTCCGGGGTGGACTTTATTAACGAATTCCCCGCCTCGTGCCCGGCCATCTGCCGCGACGCGAATGAGAAGATCAAAGAGAACTCCGCCTTCGGCAATACGGTGGAATTGACGAAGTATGCAGGCATCGTCCGCCTTCTGCGCAGTCGCCCCAACCTGAAGGGTATGGTGTTCGACCCGGAGGCTCCCGCCGGAGGAGGTGACGCGGCCTCGTTGTGGGTGCGCTTCTCGGCGGCGGCCCTGGGCGAGTGGCGCTACGACACGGTCTCCGATTCTTACTTGCGGTTCTCGGAGAGCGAGTCCGGCGCAATGGTGCCGCTGAACGACCGCATAACCGGCACGCAGCTGGCCGTGGCCAACGCGGTCATCCTGTTCGTGCCTTTCAATCGCTACGTGGGCAAGACCACCACTGCCGAAATGTGGGATCTCAACATGAGCGGCGAGGGGAAGGCCGTCTTCTTCCGCGACGGCAAAGTGTTCGAGGGCACCTGGAAACGTGTCTCGGCCAGCCAACCGCTGCAATTGCTTGGGCCGTCGGGCTCGCTCTTCGCCCTCCAGCCAGGCAGCACGTGGATCGGCGTCATCGGCAAGAATTCGGGATTGACGCGAGACGCCAAGCAGTGGCAGTTCCGCATGGCATGGCCATGATCAATGGCTTGAGGGGATCGTGAGGCGGATGGAGTGTCGATGACATCCATTCGAGAGACAAGTCGCGACGAGCGGCCGCACGGTTCTGCGGCCGCTCGTCGCCCGCGCAAGCTGCGCTGGCCCTTGCGGGCGACGGGCATTGCGTTGCTGGCTGCCACTCTCGGGTGTCAGGGGCTGACGCCGAGCCTCGCGCCCACACCCGAGGCGCCGACCTCACCGGTGCCCGGCGCGGACGGGACCCTCCCGACGGCTCTTGCGGAATCCGGCCCCGCGGCGACCGTGGAACCGATTGCAACCGAAGGCACGCTGCCCGTCGCCACCACTGCCGCGCCGGCGATCAACCCACTCACCGGCTTGCCGGTGGCAGACGCCAGCCTCATCCAGCGCCGCCCGATCGGCATCAAGGTCTCAAACTATCCGCGCACCGCCAGGCCGCAAGCCGGCCTTTCATTTGCCGACCTGCTCTTTGAGTTCTATCAGGAAGCGGGCGACACACGCTTCCACGCCATCTTTCTCGGCAACGACGTCGAGAAGGTCGGGCCGATTCGCTCCGGGCGCAAAGTGGATTCGAACCTGCAGCAGCTCTACCAATCGCTGCTGATCTTTAACGCCGCCGATTACCGCGTGTGGGAATACTTCCACGAAACGCCTTCGCAGGAGTTCATCATCCCCGAGGGCCCCGCGCCGTGCCCGGCCCTGTGCCGCGATTCGTCGCAATCGCAGATCAACAGCCTGTATGCCAACACGGCGGCGTTGCGCAAAGCGGCGGATGCCCTGAAGATCCCGAACATCGCGCCGGATCTGAGCGGCATGACCTTTGATGCCGCGCCGCCATCGGGCGGCGCACCGGCCAGCGATGTGCTCGTGCGCTTCTATACCGACAACGCGCGCGCGGAGTGGCGCTACGACCCGGCCACGCGGAAGTACTACCGCTGGTCGGAGACCTCCAGCGGAGGCTTGGCGCCGCTCAAGGATCGCCTGACCGGCCAGCAATTGGCCGTGTCGAATCTGGCGGTGGTCTTCGTCACCTTCTATCGCCCACAGCAAGTCGAAATCTACGACGTGATGTTGTATGGCACCGGGCAGGCCGTGCTCTTCCGCGACGGCGTGGCGACCGAGGGCGGCTGGTTGGTGGCCAGCCCGGACCACCCGCTCCAGTTCATCACTTCATCCGGCCCGTTTGCATTCCACCCAGGTGTGACCTGGATCGCATTGATCGGCGAGCATTCCACCTTCACCCAATCGGAGGGCACTTGGCGCTTCGAGTTCGCCTTCCCATAGAGTCCGATGCCTCACCATACTGAAACATTCACCCTAGGAGGCGGCGCGATGGCCACTTCACGGACACTTGCCGGGCGAGGCATCGTGCTGCTGGCCCTGAGTGCAATGCTGATCGGCTGCACGCAGCCTGTCGGGCTGGTTCCGGGCGCACAAGGTATCGCGCCGGCTGAAGCGGGCCCCACCGCAACCGATGCGGCGGCCTCTGAACCGCCCATCTTTACGCCTTCCCTCGCGCCCGAGCTGCCCGCGGCGACACCCACCGCGACGGAAGTCCCGACGGCCACCGCCACGCCGACTCCTGCACCACTGGGGCCGGCCTTTGCGCCGGGGATCGATCCATTGACCGGCCTTGCGGTGGACGACCCCGCATTGCTCGAGCGGCGACCGATGGGCATCAAGGTGTCGAGTTTCCCGCGCAGCCTGCGCCCGCATACGGGGCTCTCTCTTGCCGACCTGGTGTTCGAGTACTACACCGAGGAAGGCATGATCCGCTTCCTGGCGTTCTACCTCGGGCACGACGCACCCAAAGTCGGCCCGCTGCGTTCAGTGCGCCTGGTCGATGGCCAGCTGGTGAAGATGTACAACGCCATTCTGGCGTTCGTCGGCGGCGACCCCTTCGTTCTTGGCCGCGTGGTCGGGATGGTGGGCTCGTCGCGTGCCTTCAGCCAGTCACCCTCCACTTGCCCGGCCATCTGCCGGGAGGGCAACGGCAACGTGAACAGCGTTTTCGCGGATACGGCGGAGCTGACCATCCTGGCCAAATCGGTGGGGGCGCAAGACCTGGACGGCATGGTCTTCTCGAATGAGCTGCCGCCCGGGGGCGTGGGCGGGAGAAGTCTGCACGTGCAATTCTCCTATGGCGCCCGCGCCGAGTGGCGCTGGAGCAGCGATCTAGGCGCTTATCAGCGTTGGTCTGAAGACCTGGTGGATGGGCAGATCGTGATGGAGCCGCTGACCGACCGCCTCACCGAGCAGCAGATTCAATCAGCCAACGTTGTCGTGGCCTACGCCTGGTACGCCCGCGGCTCAGGCAACGAGAAGTACAATATCGAGTTCGTGTATCGCAAGCGGGGTCGGGCCCAAGTGTTCCGCGACGGGACGATGTACGAGGGCTTCTGGCTGGCCGAGGACGCGACCAGCCCGCTGCAGTTCATCGACGGCGCCGGCCACCCCCTGCCGCTTAAGCCGGGAACGACGTGGATTGAGGTGGTGGGCGAGAAGTCGACGCCCACCGAAACGACGCCGGGCGAGTGGAACGTGCGTTTCCGCTTCCCCTAGCCGCTCACATCCGGCGGGCAGGGGTGTGTTTTGCGCCGATAGGACACAACTGGGGCAGCCTTGGCTGCCCCAGTGTCTTTGACTGGCCATCTAGCCGCTGAACCGCGTCTGGCCGCTACGCCCTCCAGAATCCGCGGCGCACCGGGCGCACATCCTGTACCGTGACGAAGGCACTGGGGTCGCATTCGGCGACCAGCCCGTGCACACGGTCGATATCCTTGCGCAGCACGCTGGCGTTGAGCACGGCCACCGTGCCGTCTTTGCCGCGGCCGGCCATCTCGGTCACCGCGTAGCCGTGGGCGCGCAGCGCTTCCGCGATGGCTGCGCCGCGGGTGGACGAGATAATGCGCATATGGCCGTGCCCGATGGCCAGGCGCTCCTCCAGCAGCATGCCGACCACGACCCCAGTGGCAAACCCGCCGGCGTAGCCCACGATGTTCCATACGTTTTTCAGGTTGGAAAGCACCGTGGTGATGGCCACGACGAAGATGGCGGACTGCAAGAAGCCCATCACCCAGGCCAGCCCCTTGCGCCCGCGCACGACGAGCAAGAAGCGCACTGTGTCGAGGGCCATGTCGATGACCCTCAGGGAGAAGATAAGCAGAGCGCTCAACCAGGGAGCAAGCGTCCCAAGATCCGGCATGAGGCCTCCTACGAAGGGCTCGACGAGGAAACGGGAAGGGGCTGGGCGCCGCCCGCCAACTGCATCGCGGGCAGATAAAGCTCGCGCAAGTAGTCCTTGAGCATACGCTGCGTGCTGAAGTGCGGGGCCAGCGTGCGGATCGACTCTTTGATGCGCGCTACCCATTCTCCAGGCACATTGTCGGCCGAGCGCTTGTAGTAGAGCGGGACGATTTCGTTCTCGAGAAGTTCGTACAAGGCCGTAGCCTCGGCCGCCGGCGGCGCTTCGGGCGCGGTCAGGCCGTCCTCGCCGATGGCCCATCCGTTGCGTCCGTTGTAGCCCTCGCGCCACCAGCCATCCAACACCGAGAGGTTCAGACCGCCGTTGAGGGCCGCCTTTTGCCCGGAAGTCCCCGAGGCCTCCTGCCGCGGGAGGGGTGTATTCAACCAGACGTCGACGCCTTGCACCAGGTAGCGCGCCAGGTTCAAGTCGTAGTCCTCGAGGAAGACCAGACGCCCGCCGCATTCGGCGCGCTTGGCCAGCCGATAGACCTCCTGCAGCAGGCGCTTGGCCGGCTCATCGGCCGGGTGCGCCTTGCCGGCGAAAATGATCTGCACCGGCGTGTTGGGGCGGTTAAGCAAACGCAGCAAACGGTCGAAGTCCGAGAGGATCAGGTTGGCGCGCTTGTAGGTGGCGAAGCGCCGCGCAAAGCCGATGGTGAGCGCATACGGGTCAAGCAGCGCGCCGGCCGCCAAGGCTTGCACCGGATGCACGTGGTCGGTGAGCCACAAACGCCGCGTACGCTCGCGGATGTAAGCGACCAGCTTGCGCTTCAGATGCTTGCGCACCGCCCACAACTCTGAGTCCGGGATGCGGCGCACCGCTTCCCACACAAGCGGGTCGTCGACCCGCTCGCGCCAGCCCTCCGGCAGGTGACGGTCGAACAGTGCGCCCATCTGGCGCGCGAGCCAGGTGGCGCTGTGGATTCCATTGGTGATGTGCGTGATGGGCACCTGGCTCTCGTCGCGGTCGGGCCACAGTGCGTGCCACATACGGCGCGCGACGTGCCCGTGGAGTTCCGAGACGGCATTCGCACGGCTCGAAAGACGCAGCGCGAGGACCGGCATCGAGAAGCTCTCGCCCCAGGCCTGCCGGTTGCGCCCCTGATCGAGGAAGGAGTCGCGCTCCAGCCCCAACTCGCCCCAGTAGCTGGAGAAAAACTTCTCCACCACCCACAGCGGGAATTCATCGTTGCCAGCCGGCACCGGCGTATGCGTTGTGAAAAGGGTCGTCTCGCGCACGCGCTGGCTGGCCTCGGCGAAGGTGCGCCCGGCGGCCACATACTCGCGCGCGCGCTCGAGCAGCGCGAACGCCGAATGGCCTTCGTTCAGGTGCCAGGCGGTGGGGTTGTAGCCCAGCGCGCGCAGGGCGCGCACGCCGCCGATGCCGAGCACGATTTCCTGCGAGAGGCGCTGCTCCAACTCACTGGTATACAAGCGCGAGGTCAATTCGCGGTCGGCTTCGGCGTTGCCCTCGACATTACTGTCGAGCAGATAGAGCGAGAGGCGGCCCAGGCGCACCTGCCACAACCGCGCTGCAACGTCGCGCCCTGGCAGGTTAACAGAAACCGTCAGCGGCGTGCCGTCCCGTCCGGTCACCGGCCGCACGGGCAGGTTATTGAAGTCGAGCAGCTCGTACAACGCTTCTTGCCAGCCGTCTTCGCTGATGCGCTGGCGGAAGTATCCGCGCGTGTAGAGGAAGCCCACCCCGACCATCGGCAGCCCCAGGTCGCTGGCTTGCTTGAGATGATCGCCCGACAGAACCCCGAGGCCGCCGGCGTAGATGGGAAGCGACTCGTGCAGGCCATACTCGCTGGAGAAGTAGGCGATCGGGCGGCGCACCAGGTCCGCATGCTCGCCGGCGAACCAGGTCTGCTCCGCCGCCAGATAAGCGTCGAAGGTGGCTAACACTTGGTCGTACTGCTCGAGGAAAGAACGCTCGTTGGCCACTGCGTTGAGCAGCGGGCGCTTGATGTTACGCAAGAAGTAGACCGGGTTGTGCCCGGCCTGCTCCCACAAAGACTCATCGATTCGCCGGAACAGCCGCTGGGCGGACGGATTCCACGTCCACCACAAGTTGTAGGCAAGCTCGCCAAGCCGTTCAATGCGCCGGGGAAAGGTCCCCAGGCCGGCGGGCGCGGCGCGTCCATCGGGCTGCATCCGTTTCTCCTGATTCCAGGCTAACCCGCCAACTATAACATACCCATCTGTCGCACTCGTGAACCGGATGCGGCGTGCCGAGGCGGGCCAGGCGCGCGCAGGGGACGGCCGCGTGTGAATGTGGGCGCGTAAGGCGTGAAGAGTCAGCAGAAAGAGGAGGTGATGGAGCTAGAAATCTGCACGCAGGACGCGCGGCCCGGTGGGCGCGAGGCTGCCCCCAGCGGGCTCGACGGTTACGCCGAGGCCGCGGTAGGCGGACATTGGAGACTCGGCCTGGAAAACAACTGAGGTGTACGGCAGGGCGCGCGAGACAGTGATAGGCCGCCGCTGGTGCGCGCGCCGTCCAGGGCGACCATCCAGACCTGGTAGGTCTGCGAGGCGTCGAGCGCCAGCAGCCTCCAGGCGATGAGCACGCCCAGGTGTTGATCCGCGTCGACCACGACTGTACCGCCCGCGTTCTCGCCGACCACGGGCAGGCTGCGTGCGCCAGGGTAGGCTACCAGAGCGAGCGCGGTCTGATTGATTCGTAGCTGCTCGCCCAGGCTGTTCATTTGTCGCTGAAGGCCAATCACCTGGGTGAGCAGCCCCGCGCTCACGCCAAGAGCGAGCACCAAACCTGCCAGGGCGTCGGCCATCGAGAACGAGATCCGGCGGGGCGAGGCGGCCAGTCGCCGTTCCTCGCCCAGCGTGGCTAGCAGCTTGGCGCGCACGCGTGGGGGAGGCCCGCTCGGCCACGGCGTGCAGCAATCCTTCGCCGATCGCCTGGTAAGCCTGCGCCTCGTGCTGGCAGGGTGGACAGACGGCCAGATGCGCCTCGAGCGCGGCGGCCTGATCGGCCGTCAGCGCGCCCAGCGCATGGGCTCCCATCGATTCACGTGCGGCTTGATGCGAGTAGGGTTTCACGCAGATGACTCATGAGCGGAGAAACGCCCGCCACCACGAGATACGCCTGGCCGCAGGCATTTGGATTTGCCGGCGAGCGAGGCTCCGATC
>JAPLGX010000382.1 GCA_026389925.1 Chloroflexota bacterium | reverse complement strand
AGGGCGTCGGCAAACCCGGCCAGCCCCCACTTGGAGGCGCAGTACACGGAGTCCTGCGCGAACCCGCGCAGACCCGAAACGGAGTTAATGAAGAGAATGTGGCCAGCGCGCTGGGCTTGGAAGGCAGGCAAAACTGCCCGGGTGAATAGGAAGGCGCCTCGCAGGTTTGTGTCGAGCGTTTCGTCGTACCGGCCTTCATCAGTGTCTTCCAGGCGAAGGAAATGCTCAAGCCCGGCGTTATTGACGAGGATGTCGACCTTGCCAGTCTCGCCGAGGATTGACGACACGACACGCTCGACCTGGGCGCCGATGCGGATGTCCGCCTGCATGAAGCGGACTTGGCTGGGCGCGCGCGTCGCCGCCGGAGTCGTGCGAGCGATTCCGAAGACCTTCGCCCCCGCCGCCGAAAGGGTGTGGGCAATGGCCAGTCCAATGCCTCGGCTGGCTCCGGTGACAATGACAACTTTGTCCGCAATTGGCATGAGAGACACTCCAGTGGGTCGGCGTACAGGAAGGCTATCACAGGCAGGATGAGACCGTCAACTCCGCTCGCGCTTGGTATTGACCTCGGGGGAAGCAACCTTCGGCTGGGAATCGTTGACTGTCATGGTTCTATGATCGACTTCTGTGCCCAGCCGATTGACCTCTCCCTCAGCGGCGACGAGGTCGTCGCCACGGTTTCCCGCCATGCCCGCGATTTGTCACGCATGAGCGAGGCATCAGGTGTGGGGTTGGCTCTTTCTGCAAGCGTTCTCTCTGGAGGAGATCTCCGGCCCGGCATGACGACTCACCCAAGGCTGGGTGGCTATCCTCTTCGCCAAAGGCTTTCTGAGGAACTCGGCAAGCCTTGCGTGATCGACAACGATGCTAACCTGACATTGTTGGGTGAGGCTCATTTTGGGGCAGCCCGGGGCCTCCGCGATGTCCTCCTCCTGACACTCGGGACGGGTGTGGGAGGCGGGCTCTTGCTCGGAGGGCGCATCCGTCGTGGCGCACACAGCAGCGCAGCCGAAATCGGCCTCACCCAAGTCCCTGGGACTGGGGAGAAGAAGTACGTTTCGCTCGAGAGCCTGTCGTCGCCTGGGGCACTCATGCGGGAGTTGGGTGACCCGAGGGGGCACGTCTTCGAGCGCGCCGCGTCCGGCGATCGCAAAGCGAATGCCCTCATCGAGCAGATGTATGAGTATCTGGGCATGGCGGTGGCAAATGCCCACATCCTTCTTGATCTTGAGCTCGTTCTCCTTGCCGGAGGCCTTTCCCGTTCGGGCGAGGTACTCCGCGATGGACTGCGGGCAGCGTTCGCGAGAATCTGTCCGCCGGAGCTACAGCTTGGACTGCGAATCGAAATGGCCGCGTTACATCCGGACCAAGGCGGGGTGATTGGCGCAGCATGCCTGTGGTTCGAGGAGAAAAGCTCTTTACAACGATTGTGACTCGCCCTAGCCGGTCAACACCGGGGGAGGTTTGCCAACAGCTCGGAGACCTCCGAGGGTCCTTTGGCGCCTGCCGCACTTGCTGTTCGGTGATCGAATGAACTCGCAGGTTTCTCTCACTCGAGAGGAGATCTTCTATTGAAATCAGGAGAATCGGGAATTCCGTACCGGCCTTGTGTTCGCGCTCCCGCCAGGCGGAGCGTTCACTCATTCCGAGTCCTATCGCACCATCTTTGGCGCCGATGAGGTGATGGTTGTCCTGGAGGGTGAATTCGTCCTGGCCAATCCCGAAACCGGAGAGGTGCAGAGGGCCATTCGGGGGGAGGGGATTTTCTTCCGCAAGGACACTTGGCATCATGGGTTCAACACGGGTCAGTCGCAGGTAAGAGTCATCGAGTTCTTCGCTCCGCCCCCGTCAACTGGCGCCTCGGGGGAGTACGCTCGAACACGACCCTACTTGGCCAAGGAGATGTGGCATTACAGAGCATTCGACGAAATGCCGGGCCGGCCGGACGGATCCCGTGGGGGCCCGGTCAGGCGGACGTTGATGAAGGTTGGGGAAGGGGGCTTGCAGCTCGAACTCCTCGGGGCGGATCAAAAGGCAATCGCTGGATATTTCGCCTCGACCGAGCACCTGAGGGTTGGCAGGTTAGAACTCAACCCGGGAACCCATATCGGCCAACAAAACCACGTGGGAGATGAGCTGGTCTACGTCGATGAGGGATCCTTGTTCGTGGTGCTCCCCGACAATCCCAAGCACCAGCGCTTTG
>JAPLGX010000206.1 GCA_026389925.1 Chloroflexota bacterium | reverse complement strand
GGGAGGGACGCATGGGAATGCGACGAGTGGCAGTGGTCGGCGCGGGGATGACCAAATTCGTCCGCCGCGCGCTCGAAACGGGACGCGAACTCGCCTTCGAGGCCGCGAGCAAGGCCCTCGAATCGTGCGAGCTCACGCTGGATCAGGTCGAAGCGGTGGTCATGGGCACGGGCCCGGATGCTTTCGACGGCGTGCACATGAAGGCCGAATGGCTATCCGACGGCGCCGGCGCATGGGGCAAACCCTACATGCGCGGCTACGTGGGCGGCGGCACGGGAGTCTTTGCCCCGGCCCAGGGCTGGTACCACGTGGCCTCGGGCCTGTTCGATATCTGCCTGGTCGTGTGCGAAGAGAAGATGTCGCCGGTGCAGCCGCACCCGCAGGGCGCCTTCCTCACCATCTTCGACAACTTCACCGAACGCGCGCTGGGGCCGAACCTGCTGTGGATTTTCGCCCTGGAGATGAACGCCTACATGCAGCGCTACGGCCTCAAGAAGGAAGACATTGCCCAGGTGGCGGTGAAGAACAAGCGCAACGCGGCCGATCACCCGGCCTCGCTCCTGGGCGATCGCAACATCACCCTCAAGCAGGTCCTCGACTCGGAGGTGCTGGCCTGGCCGGTGCAGCGGCTGGACGTGAGCCCGGTGACGGACGGCGCGGTGGCGCTGGTGCTGGCCTCGGAGGCCGTCGCCCGGCGCATTACCTCCAAGCCGGTATGGATCGAGGGCGTGGGTTGGAACCTGGATACCGCCTACTGGACCGACCGCGATCTGGCGTACCCCACCTACGTGGAAGAGGCCGCGCGCATGGCCTACCGCATGGCGGGCATCACTGAGCCGCACAAGCAGATCCAGATTGCCGAGCCCTACGATCCCTTCGACTACAAAGAGCTGCATCACTTGGAGGGATTGATGCTCTTCCCCAAGGGCAAGGCGGCCGAAGCGACTGCCGCCGGGATCACCCAGCGGACCGGCAACCTGCCGGTGTGCCCCTCGGGCGGCCTCTTGGGCGTGGGTAACCCGATCGCTGCGGCCGGCACGATGAAGGTGGCCGAGCTGTTCTGGCAGCTGCGCGGCGAGGCCGGGGCGCGCCAGGTGCCGGGCGACCCGCGCCGCGGTGTGGCCCAGGCCTGGGGCGATCTGATGCAGGTCGGCACGGTCGTGGTCATGGGGCGCTGAGGGAGGGTGCTATGGAACAACACGTTTTCCCGACACGCGGGCTATCGGAGAAGGACTTCAGCGAGCACAAGGTGCTCGTCGAACACTGGGCTCTCAAGGCGGACTATGCCTGGGACACGGGCGTAGCGATTGGTGGATTCCTGCAGGGCCTCAAGCAGGGCAAGCTCCTCGCAAGGCGCTGTAGTCGCTGCCGTCGAACGCTCATCCCACCGCGCATGTTCTGCGAGGAGTGCTTCCGCCCGACGGACGACTGGGTCGAACTTCAAAACACCGGATGGGTCAAGACCTTCTCGCTCTCGAATGTGCGCTGGGATATGGTACGCCTTGAGCGGCCTGAGATGCCCGCCGTGGTGGCGATCGACGGCGCCTCACCCGGCATGGGCATCCTGCACCTGCTGGGCGAAGTGGAGCCCAAGGCGGTGGCGATCGGGATGCGCGTGCAGGCGGTGTGGAAACCGGCGGCCGAACGCGAGGGCTCGATCACCGACATCCGTTACTTCAGGCCGATCGGCTGAGCCTGCCGGCGGAATGGGAGAAAACCTGATGAGCATTCTGCATTCGCTCGAGCATCCGGTGGAAGCCGGCGTGTGGCGCGGCTCGATCCCGCTGGAGCATCGTTATACGGCCGGGGTCGCTGGCGAGCGCTTTCTGCGCGGGCTGAAGGAGGGCAAGGTCTACGCCACGCGCTGCGCGCGCTGCAACTACACCTACGTGCCGGCGCGGCTGTACTGTGAGCGCTGCCTGTCGCATCTCGGCGAGGAAGCCTGGCTGGAGGTTGGATTGGAGGGCGAGCTGCTCTCTTTCACCCAAGTCCACCTCGACCCCTCGGGACATCCTCTGGCAACGCCGCGGTGGGTCGGCCTGGTCCGGCTGCGTGGAGCCTCCGGCGTGCTCATGCACAACCTGGAGGGTGTGACACAGGAGAATGCGCGCGTGGGCCTGGCGGTGAAGGCGGTGTTTCGCCCGGCCAAGGAGCGCAGCGGATCGATCAACGATATCCGTCATTTCGCGCCTGTCTGAGAGAGCGAGCACCCTGGATGGCGCGGGAGACAGGAGGACAATGCGAGTGGGGCGGCGATTCCCGCCCCACTCGTGCGCATTGCGCACACAGTTCGCGGCGACATCCCTTAGCGGAGAAAAGGGTCAGCCAGCCTTAGACACAGGGTGCCTGCATCCATGCACCAAGAGAATCTGAGCCGAGGAGACGAGATGCCGACAAACGAAAAAGGCCTGGCCACGGTGATCGTGGTCGCTCGGGATGGAATGGGCGAGGCACCCGGCGAGCTGCGCCACAGGCTCATCAAGAGCTACTTTGGCCTGCTCCTGCAAAACGAGATGCTCCCGCGAGCCGTCTGTTTCTATGGGGCGGGGGTCCACCTGGTGGGCTCCGCATCTCCCGTGATCGAGGAACTCAGGGCGCTGGAGGCCAAGGGCGTACGGCTGGTGGCCTGTTCTACCTGCATCAGCTTCTTCGGATTGGCGGAGGACATTCGTGTCGGTGTGGTCGGCGGGATGGGCGACATTCTCGAAGCGCAATGGAAAGCCGATAAGGTCATTGCGGTGTGATCGCCGCGTGAGCTGTCCTGCACGGGATGCGACAATGGGAAACGAAGTTGTGCATGAAGAACTCTCCCGGCGGGCGGCGATCAGCACGCATGCCCGGTCCCGCAGCTTGTACGATGCCCTCAGCCCATGGTACGACCTGCTGACGGCCGGGCAGGAGAACGCTTTGCGGGCCGCCGCGCTCAAAGCGCTTGCCCTGCAACCGGGTGAGCACGTGCTGGAGGTCGGCTTTGGGACCGGAACGGCGCTCGCGGCGATGATCGCGGCGGTGGGCGAGACGGGCCGCGTTTGGGGACTTGACCTTTCGCTGGGGATGGCACGCGTCGCGCGGCGGCGGCTGCGCAACACGCGTCGCATGTCCTGCGTCGGTTTGGCCTGCGGTGATGCACTGCGCCTGCCGCTGCGCGCCGCGAGCATGGATGCGCTCTTTCTTTCCTTCACGCTGGAATTGCTCGAGGCGGCCGAGATTCCCATCGCGCTCGGTGAGTGCCGGCGCGTGCTGTGCCGCGGCGGGCGGATGGGCCTGGTCTGCCTGTCGAGTGAGGCAGGGTCTCCCGCCGTCAACAACCTGTACACCTGGGCGCACGTGCGCTGGCCGCGTGTGCTCGACTGCCACCCCATCCGCCCGCGCGAATGGCTCGCCGCGTGCGGGTTTTCCATCCTCACCCGTCGGCCAATGAGCTTGTGGGGCCTGGGAGTCGAAATCCTGGTGTGCCGGTCCGCGCGCGTCCAACCGTAGAGGGGGTGGCAAGCCGGCGCTTGCGCGGGTCGCGCCTCGACCGCCCGCAGAAGAATTACCCAGAACAACATCGGGGCAGGCACGTCGCCTACCCCGATCGGCTGTGCTCACCCGCCTGCATCAAGGCCCGACGCGCGTGAAGACCACGGCCTGCGCGCCCTCGGTTGCCGGCATGTAGGTCAGTGTCGTGGTGATGCAGGTGAAGGGTGTGGCAGTGGCTGTTTCGCCAAAGAACGGGATCAGGCTGCCCAAAGTTGTGCTGTCGCCGGCGGGCCTCCCGCCCATCGTAAGGGTCAGCGCCAGGTTGTCGATATTGACATTGGTGGTCGAGAGCAGGTTGCCCTCCGTGGCGGTGTAGGCCGCTGTGCCCATCCCATTAAGGCCCACCTGGATATCGAGGTTGAGGCCGCCGCCGAGCTGGTGATCGACCTTCAGATCATCGGCCTCGACCTTGGTCGTCCTGTCCGCGTTGAATATGTAGCGCGCCGTGCCGGTGGTGCCTTTGTACGTGAGCGTGCCTTCGCTCTGAGGAGGCAGCACGGAGGCTATGAATTCGGAGAGATCCGCCAACTCCCACGTCCCCACCAGGCATGCGGCGCCCGAGCCGCTTGCCTCTGAGAGGGATTAACTCTCAGGTTCAGTCGGCTGACGTGTGGGTTGGCTGGCCCCGCCGAGGGGGGAGGTCCGCAGGTTGCAGGCCAACAGCGCCAGGAGCGTCACGCCGACAACTGCCTGTAACTTCCTTTGTGTCATTTGTCGCTCCTATCATCAAGCGCGCAGTGCGGGCACCCGTTGAAGAGGATTTCGGCCATAATAATGTCGATAGGCGAAGCTCACACCCCGCCTCCCTCCTCCAGCATTTGAGGCAGGCCCGTTTCCTGATTCTGGCCGGAGATGACCCGCCGGCTGGCACTTTTATCGCTGGAAGGCTCGCCCGGCAAAACGTAGGATGGCACGGGTGGGGCCCGCAAAGGGATACGACGGATGACATTCTTCCTGAGTATTCCGCAACTGACACCCGCTGCGGGCGTAGATGAGCATGTAACCGAAGCGAAATGCCCACCGCGTGGCATCCGCTGCGTCGCGGCGGGGTTACATCTTCGAGGATTGCATTGACCCTGGGGTAGTCTCTGGACCGCGAACCTGACATCTGCACGACGGGAGGTTTCCATGGCTCAGCAACGTAGAACGGCTCTTGCAGGCGGGATCATTCTCATTGTGCTCGGTGTGATGTTCCTGGCCGGACAGATCGTGCCCGAGCTCTCGCGCTGGCTGCGCATCGAGTACTCCTGGCCGCTGTGGGTCATCGGCTGGGGCGCCTTCCTCTTCATTCTCGGCCTCCTGACCGGTGCGCCCGGCCTGGCCGTGCCGGCCTGTATCGTGGGCGGCATCGGCGGACTGCTGTACTGGCAAAACGCCACCGGCAATTGGGGCAGTTGGTCGTACGCGTGGACTCTCATCCCCGGCTTCGTCGGACTGGGCACTCTGCTCATGGGCATCCTGGGTGAGAAGCCGCGTGAATCGATCACCGGCGGCCTGTGGTTGATGTTCGTCAGCCTGGTGCTCTTCTTCATTTTCGGTTCGGTCTTCGGCGGCCTGGGGGTGTTCGGGCCCTACTGGCCGGTGCTGCTCATCGGGCTGGGTGTGGTGGTGTTGCTGCGCTCATTCCTTGGGCGCCGCTGAGCAGTTCCATAGGTCGAGTTTCTGGAGGAGGCAAAAATGCGTTGGGGAGCGATGTTCTGGGCGATCGTCCTGATCGTCATTGGCAGCCTGTTGTTCCTGGATAACCTGGGTGTGATCTCGGTCAACGTGTGGGCGTTTGTGCCCGCTGTGATGTTGATCGTGTTGGGGGTGTGGTTCCTTTTGGGGGGAGTATTCCGCCGTGAGGTGGCGAGCGAGGCGGCTTCCATCCCGCTGGGCGGGAGCTCACGGGCGGCGATTCGCCTGCGCCACGGGGCCGGGCGGCTGACGCTCGGTTCGGGTGCGGCGAGCGGGGAGCTCGTGCGCGGCACCTTCGTGGGTGGCCTGGCCCATCGCGAGACGCGTCAGGGCGACCTGCTGGAGGCGGATCTTTCCGTGCCGGCGGATGTCTTCGGCCATTCGCCGTGGAGGTGGGGAGCGGGCCGGTCATTGGATTGGACGCTCGAACTCACTCGCGACATCCCGCTGACGCTCGATCTCGAGATGGGCGCCAACGAGGCGCGCCTGAACCTGGAGGACTTGCGCGTGACAGATCTGCGCGTGAAGTTCGGGGCCAGCAGCACGACCATCAGCCTGCCGGCTGCGGCTGGGCTGGTGCGCGGCAAGGTGGAGGCCGGAGCGGCCTCGCTTGCGTTGCGCGTCCCGGCGGGCGTGGCCGGCCGCTTCCGCGTCACCGGCCTGACGGGCACGACGGTCGACGGCGCGCGCTTTGCGCGCTCGGGCGATGAGTATCGATCGGCGGATTTCGACAGCGCCGCCAACAAAGTCGATTTCGAGATCACCATGGGCGCCGGGTCGGTCGACATCCGCTAGCCGCGGAGCGTTCGACGGGACGGCAACGAGGAGAACAACATGCGCAAAGTCGATTTCCGTCTGCTGTTTGGCATCCTGCTGATCCTGGGGGGCGCACTCTTTCTGCTGGAGGCGCTTGGCCTGGTCGCCATCGGAGGCTGGCTGTGGGGGCTGGCCTTCCTGTTGGCGGGCGCCGTGTTCCTGTATGTGTACTTCGCCCAACGTGAGCAGTGGTGGCCGCTCATTCCGGGATGCACGCTGGCCGGAATCGGTGTGGGGATCCTGCTGGGCAGCCTTTTCCCGGTGCTCGACTTCCTGACCGGCGCCTTCGTCCTGGGTGGCATCGGCTTGAGCTTCCTGCTGATCTACCTCACCCGCCGTGATTACTGGTGGGCGATCATTCCCGCCGGCACGATGTTCACGCTGGCGCTGGTGACGGTGGCCGACCGCGTCTTCATCGACGACGTGGGTGTGCCGGGTGTGCTCTTCTTCGGTCTCGGCCTGACCTTCGCTGTGTTGGCGCTTTTGCCGACCGCGCAGGGCCGCATGAAGTGGCCGTGGATCCCGGCGGCCGTACTCGGCCTGATGGGTATCTTGATGATCGGGGCCGGGATCGACAAGGCGGGCATCGCCATCGCCCTGGTGATGGTCGGAGCCGGCCTGTATCTCATCTTGCGCACGGCGCGGCCTCGTTGAGCCGCGCATCGCTCGCTGGAGGTGTGGAATGCAATCCCGTCTAATGCGCAGTCGCAGTGATCGCATGCTGGGTGGTGTGTGCGGCGGGCTGGCCGCCTACCTGCGGATCGATGCCACCATCATCCGCCTGCTGTTCGTGCTCATGGCACTCGGGTCGGGGGCGGGTGTCCTCATCTACCTGGTGCTGTGGTTTGTCCTGCCGGCCGAAGGGGCGGGTGCCTCGACCAGCCTCGACGCCAGCATTCGCGCTGGCGCCGAAGAGATGGCCGAGCGTGCGCGCACCTTGGGCGCCGACCTGCGCTCACCGGACTCCGGGCCCAACCGCCGCGGCCTGATGGTTGTCGGCGCGGGCCTGGTTCTGGTGGGGGCGATCGTCTTTCTCAACAACCTGAATATCCCGTGGCTGGCCTGGCTGAAGGTGGACCTGCTCTGGCCGCTGGTGCTGGTCGCCGCGGGCGTACTGGTCATCGTGCGCTATCTGAGAGGAGAGTAAGCCATGGAAAGCCATCACGATCGAGGCGGCCTGGTCGGCCCCATCCTGCTCATCGGCCTGGGGCTGATCTTCCTGCTGACAAACCTGGGCATGCTGTCGTCGTCCATTTGGGGGGTTCTCGTGCGAATCTGGCCTGTAATCCTCATCGCCATCGGCGTCGACCTGCTTATCGGACGCCGCTCGCTGTGGGGACGCGTGCTGGCCTTGGTGCTCATCCTGGCCGTCCTGGCCGGCGGGCTGTGGATCGGCGGCGTGCGCATCGGACAGATCCAGCGCGGGCAAGCCCTGCAGGGCGAAAGTCTGACCCAGCCGCTGGGCAAGGCCACACGGGCTGTGGTCTCGGTCGATCCAGCCATCGGAGTAGTTGATATCGGCGCGCTGGCGGCCGGTTCGGCGAACCTGGCCGAGGGCCGCATTGCGCTGCCACGCGGGGCGAACGTGACCCAGCAGGCCTCGGTGGCCGGCGACACAGCCACTCTCAACCTGCGCATGAACGGGTCGTGGTTCGGTCCGACGATCAACGTCGATGAGTCGATGAAGTGGACCCTCAACCTCAACCGCGACGTGCCGCTGGACTTGCACTTCAACGTGATCGCCGGCCAGGCCCTGCTCGATCTCTCACAGCTGAAGGTCGAGGCACTGGATGTCTCATCCGTCTTCGGACAGGCGAAAGTCACCCTGCCCGACCAGGGCAGCTTCAAGGCGCACGCCGGCGGTGTCTTTGGGCAAACGGTGATCACTGTGCCGCAGGGAGTGGGCGTGAAGGCAAAGGTCTCGGCCGTGTTCGGAACCTCGTCGCTTCCGGCGGACTATCGCAAGCAAGGCGACTGGTACTATTCGCCCAACTACAACACCGCCACCAATAAGGTGGAGCTCACGGCTGAAGAGGTCTTCGGTCAAGTGATCGTTCGCTGAAGCTACGTAGGCTCGAGTATCTTCACGGCAATGCAACCGTCCGCCCGACTCGTCGGGCGGACGGTTTGTTGTAGGACCCCAGCTGCTTATGGCCGAGGGCTATTCGCTGTAACGAGAAAGGTATTCCCGTGTGCGTACCTTGCGCGCCGTGTTGGTGGAACTCATGTAGCGTACCGTGCCGAAGATAGGCCGCTCCGGCCCCCACGGCCGGTCGTAGCGCCCCAGGCACCAGAAGATGCCGCTGTATGAATTCGGATCGCGCCCATCCAGGGCGTACGGGTCGTTAAGAGTAATCATAATCTCGACCGCAGCCTCTGGCGCCTCGGCCCATTGGAGGATCTTCTTGCCCCACAGCATGCGCAGGTAGTTGTGCATGCGCCCCTCGCGAACCAGCTGGCGCTGGGCGGCATTCCACAAGGCATCGTGTGTCTGCGCGTTCTCCAGTTGGTCGAGGCTGTAGCCAACCGGCCGCGGGTCGGACACGTGTTTGGCAAGCGTGACCTGCGCCCATGCCGGCAGCGATGCGTAGCGCATGATGTCGCTGCGCTGGGTCGCGAAGTTGAGCCCCAGCTCTCGCCAGGTGACCAACTGGTCGAGGAAGGCCTTCTCCGAGGGGTGCATCCGCCACCCGCCGCTCCTCTTGCCGGCGTTCGGCCCACGCAGCCGCTCCACGGCCCAGCCCTCATGCGCTGCAACCGCGTGGAAAACGTCATGCGCTGCAAGATGCCCGAAGTGCAAGTAGGCGGAAAGCCCGCTGGTGGCATCGCGATCGGGATGATTGCGGTCCTCATCGTAGGTGGCCTACCGTGCGGACACGAAGCGCCTGAGCGCACGAGCCGCGGCCCGGCTGCCGCCCGGAGAGTGTGCGGCTGGCGCGATGCGGTGATCGATGCCCAACGCCGACAGGCCGGGATGACCGGGGCCAAGAAGCTCCGCCGAGGCGATGGGCCAACGTTTCAGAATAGGCTGGGGCAGCCCGGCCAGGCGCGGCAGAGTGACCCGCCGCAATGGGTCCTTCGCCGGGAAGGCCTCCAGGTGCGGGCGAAGGTTGGCTTGGAGATAACGGCGAAAGGCAAAGGCCGTCTGGAAGACTCGTTCGGTGGCATGCAGCGGGAGTAGTCCGTTCGAATCCACCGCCTCCAGGGGAACATCGATCCGCGGAGCCGCGGCCGCCGTCATCCGCGGGAGGAAGGCTGGTGAATCATCGGTGACGACAGCGCACGCCGCGTGTGCAAGCTCGACAAGCAGCCCGCGGCCGGCATTCGGCTCGGGTTCTACATACGGAGAGTAGAGGGCAGAGCGCTCTTTCAGGGCGCGCGCATTGTCGGCCATCCCCTCCAGTATGAATGCGTGCAGCCGATCGGAGGCCCAAGGGTAATCGAGGCGCACAGGTTCAAAAACGAGCAACGGCTTGCCCAACTCGTGTGCCAGCTCGACCGCGCGCTGCAGCGCGAAGTTGGACCGGGTGCGCCGGGCCGCGATCATCCAATACAGCACGTAGTCGCCCTGCGGGCGAAGCGGGCGGTCGTTGCACGGACGGAGGCGTATCTCCGGAACAGGCATGGGGAGCAGGCTCGCTGCGGGCAGGGCCAGTGTTGATGATTCTAGCCGCATCGAGTGCGCGTTCAGCCGTATTGTAAAAGGCTGGGCAGAGCGTGCGGGCCGCTCGGGGCTAAGCGGTCAGGTCGCTCGCACGCGCCGCGTCGTGGCCGGGGAGCAACAAAAGGATTTCGCGCGCCACTTCCTCGACGGATTTGCCCGTGACGTTGACGGTCCGCCACCCATGCTCGAGGGCGATCTTTTGCGCGTGATGCAATTCGCGGCGGATGCTTGCCAGCGAGGCGTACGGCTCGGGGGGAACGCCCAGGTGCTCGGCGCGCGCCCGGCGAAGCTCGAGCAGCCGCGCGGGAGCCATCCCGAGGCAGAAGACCCGCTCAGCCGGCACGCGGGCGAGCGCCTCCGGCAGCGCCACCTGCTCGACGATCGGGACATTCGCGGCGAACCACCCGCGATAGGCCAGGAAGAGCGTGGTGGGAGTCTTCATCGTGCGGGAGATGCCCACTAACACCACCTCGGCCCATTCCAGTTCTTCGGGCTGCTGGCCGTCATCGTGGCGGAAGGCGAATTCGACGGCTTCGATTTCACGGCTGCGCGCCTCGCTGAGTTGCTGGAAGAGGCCGGGTTTCTCCTGCGACGAGAGATGCAGATGGGTGGTCAGGCGGTCGAGCACCGGGCCGAGCAGGTCGAGCGCGTCGACGCCCCTGCGGCGCGATTCTTCCAGCATCACCCGGCGCAGCTCGTCGGAGACCAGGGTGTGCATCAAGAAGGAGGATTGCTGCGCTGCCTCATGCACAACGGCCCGCACCTGCGCCTCGCTCAAGATGCCGCCGCGGCGAACGATGGTTGCGGGTGCGTCTTCGAACTGGACCAGCGCCGAGCGCAAGACCCGCTCGGCGGTTTCGCCGGTGGCATCCGAAACGACGAAGATCGTCAGCATGTGTCCGCCGCTCGAACGACAGCGCCCATTCTGGCGAAATGGAGCACGTCACCGCTCGTTGGCCTGTGCGCGGGAGGAATGGCGCGACGCATTCTATTCCACCCGGCCGCTCGCATAAAAGGTTGGCACGTACAGCACGCGTTCGCCGCGCTCGCGCGCCGTCCAGTCGAGCATCCGCAACCGCTCCCGCACCTCGGGGGTCAGGCTGGCCTGAAGGTCATCTTCCAGCACGGACCATTCCATGTCGAAGTCGGCGCGCGAAGGAGGCCCGGCCCACTGCGCGCCGAGAACGCCCACCTCGACTTCGCGCAGGCCGGCCAGCAGGAAAAGGCGCCCCAGCTCACGGCCGAGGTCGGGGTTGGCGCCCTGCTCAATGAGCGCCGCACGCTGCGCGCGTCCAATCTCGACCAGGCTGTTGGGGAAATCAATCCGGCTGCCATAGTCCGGCTCCGCCAGAGCCAACACAAACCCGCCCGGGCGTGTGACGCGGCGCATCTCGGAAACGGCGCCGGCCGGGTCGCGCACCCAGAGCAGGAGGAAATGGCACAGGCTGAGGTCGAACGAGCCGCTGCGATAAGGAAGGGAATGCGCGTCGGCCTGAGTGAAGCTGGTGCGCCGGTCGCGGAGGCGGGCAAAGGCCAGCCGTGTCCACTCCTGGTCGAGGCCGAAGACGCGCGCCTGCCAATCCAGGCTGAGCTCGCCCGTGAGCGCTCCGGTTGCGGCGCCCACCTCCAGAACACTCCGCGCCTGGGCCATGCCCGCCCGGCGCAGCAGGGTCTGGCGAAGCTTGCGGGTCCACTCCGCTTGCTGACGAAAGCGCGCATGCCAGGTGGCAAGATCGAGCGCCACCGTGCCCCCTTACTTTCCGGCCGAGGCTTGGGCCTTCTGCCAGATCACGTCCCACGGATCGCTGAGCATGTTGCCCAGCACCTGGTTGTGTCCTTGGGCGGGGAGAACATCGCCGTCGGGTTCGAGGTAGAGCCAGGCGCGGCCGGCGCCCTCGGCCGGTTTGTCGACCTCCAGCGCCACCGGATTGAAGCGCGAGAAGGGTACGGCCAGGTCCCACACGAGCGTCAGACCGAGGTGGGCGGCGTGGTTGCGTGCGGCGTGGAGCACCTCGCCCAGTCGGTCGTCGCTGACGCTGAGTGATAGCGAGTGGACCATCATGCCTTTCAGGCGGTCCAGCAAGCCCAGAGCGCTGGGCACCAGATCCGGTGTCAGGGTCAGGTGGACCGTGGTGTGGATGTCAGCGGCCACCGCGTTCTCGATTCCCTTCCAGGCCTCTTTTGACTCAGGCTGAAGCAGGAGTGTCAGGTGGTCCAGCCCGGCCTGCAGCAGGCTCTCGAGATACTTCGAGTCGGCAACGCGCACGCCGTCGCTGATGACGCCCGTCACCTGGCCGAGGCGCTCGGCGTGGCCGATCAGGTCGGCCAAGTCGGCCCGCCGGGTGGGCTCGCCGCCCGTGAAGATGATGTGCGGGATGCCGGCGGCCCAGGCCTTGTCGAGGATCGTCTCCCATTCTCCAGTGGAGAGCTCGCGCCGCACGCGGCGCACGGCCTCTGGATACAGCTCGGGGACGTAGGGCAAGTCGTAAGTCACGGCGCAATCCAGGCGGTAGGGCGCCGAGAGGGGTGCGGCATAGGGCGCCTGGCGCTCGAACTCGAGATAAGTCTCGGGATCCAGGTCGGGGGTGGTGATGAGTGTCTCGATCCGCTCTTTGAGATCGCGGTAGTGGGCCGCGGCCTTCTTGGGAGCGATGCGGTAGCGGGCCGCCACTGTCTGCCCCACCTCGCTCTCGCTCGTGCCGCGCACGAGGTGCCAGGCGTATTCGGCCGCCGTCTGGTTGAGATGCAGCACGGTCGAGGCGTTGACGATCAAGAGGCCGGCGCCGCCCGGGTCGAGGCGCAAGTGCAGGCGGTACTGGCGCGGCGCGTCGGGTGGGGTTTGATAGTGGTAGGTGCCGGCCGGCAGCGCGTGGATGCGGGCAAACGGGTTGTGGAAGAGGT
>JAPLGX010000060.1 GCA_026389925.1 Chloroflexota bacterium | reverse complement strand
GTCCTGCTCAACCGCAAGCTGATCGCCGTTGGGCTGCCCCGCCAGGTGCTTACGCCGGCCGTCATCCGCCAGGCCTTTGGCGAGCGCGTCTTGATGCTGGAAGGCGCCGCGCTAGTCGACGAATGCTGCCCACCCGACGAGCCCAGGATCTGAGGCCAACATGCTTGCATGGATCATCGAGCCGCTCACTTACACCTTCATGCAGCGCGCGCTCCTTGCCGCGATACTGGTCGGGGTCACCTGCGCCGTGGTCGGGTGTTATGTCGTACTGCGCTCCATGGCGTTCCTGGGGGATGCGCTGGCTCACGCCATCCTGCCCGGCGTGGCCCTCGCCTATTTGCTGCAGGGCAACCTTTTCGTCGGTGCCATCATCACCGCCGTTCTGGTCGCCCTGGCCATCGGTTTCTTCTCCCGCCAGGGCATCGTTCGCGAGGATACGGCCATCGGTATTCTTTTCGCGGCCGCCCTAGCCCTGGGCGTCGCCATCCTCTCGACCTTGCGCACCTATGCCATCGATCTCAACCACGTCTTGTTCGGCAACGTCCTGGGCGTGAGCCTGCCCGACCTACTGCTCACCGCAGGCCTCGCCGCCGGGGTGTTGCTCATCGTCATCCTGCTCTACAAGGAGTTTCTCGTCACTTCATTCGATCCGGTCCTCGCCACCACTCTGCGCCTGCCACTGCAGAGCTTGCGCAATGCGATGCTCGTGCTCATCGCGCTCACCGTCGTCGTGTCATTGCAGACGGTGGGCGTGGGCCTGGTGGCCGCGATGCTTGTGACACCGGCGGCGACCGCACAGCTTCTTACGCGCCGCTTGCCCACCATGATGCTCGTCGCCGCCTCCATTGGTGCCGCATCAAGCGTGGCCGGCCTGTACCTCAGCTACTACGCCAACCTCTCCGCCGGCGCCTCGATCGTACTGGTCGCCTCCGCCGCCTTCCTCGCCGCGTATCTCTTCTCGCCCCACGGCGGCCTGGTGCGGCGGCGCCGTGGGCCCAATCAGTAGGGGTTTCCACCCCTCTGCGCTACATCTCCAAATCGAGTAGGCGGGATGGGTCGCCCATCCTCCCTCCCTGGCCTGACCCCCCCGGGGGCGGGCTTGCCCTTGGCTACGGTTGGCCTGCACTGTGCGCCGCAGGCACAGGGTGCCATCAACCCCCACAGGCGTCTTGCACGCCCTACAGCGCCCATGCTGGGCGTACAACGAACGGCCGTCAGCACTTTGCTGGCGGCCGCCTGCCTATACTACGCAAGCCTGGATCCGTATCCCTACTTGAAGGTCGGGAACTGCGCCTTGAGGGCCGTGATTTTCTCCATGTCCGGCGCAAGGACCCACAATACCTCGCCAGACGCTGAATACATGCAGGCGGTCTGGTCGTTCACCGACCAGCAATCGGGCCCGGCGCCTTTCACTAGCGCCCCAAGAAAGCGTTTGCCCAAGTACGACTTCATCGCCGTGCCGAATTCGTTCGCGTCCGTCGCGGTATCCCACACCCAGCGAGCCACCACGATGAGGTGCTGGCTCTGCTCGTCGGAGTAGACGATGTATTGGTCCCCGCCCCAGCCGCTCGCCGCACTGGCCGCCTGTTTGTCCGAAAGCTGTGCGGCGGTGTCGGCTCCTGAGCCCAGCATGAGGTAGGTCCGCCATTCGCCGAGCGAATTCTCCTTGATCATCCGCCAGCCGGCTCCAACGGCGGACGTCAGGTCGGGCATGCTCACCGTGAGCGGCAACTCCCCCGCGATGTACTTGGCCGGGTGGAGGATCTGTTCTGTGCTCGCCGGCAGGCTGGCATACACGCGGTTCACTTCGCCCCAACTGCCGCGATCGTGCAAGTAACTCACGAACGCCAAGCCCTTCTCGTAGGGGAAGTTGACATCTTTCTCGACAAAAGGCGGCGGAAAGGCTTCTGGGATGACAAACGGCTGCGGGCGATAACGCGAAAGGTCGAGGATATCTTGAGGCGTCGCATCTTCCTCGAGCCAAGTCTGCATAATGAGAGTGGCATCGCCCTCGGTCAACGCCCGGATGGCGTCGCATCGCTGCTCATCACCAATGCATTCGGGGGATACCCCCAGCTGGTCCAGCCCATAGTGTTGATCCACCAGCGCATGGGCGAACTCGTGGGAGTAGATAAGCCGCTCCAGGCCGGTGAACCCGGCTCCGATGACGAATAGTTGATTGCTGTCGGGGAAGTAGAAGCCGCCCACGCCGTCGGCCATGCGATTCAGCGAATAGCGCACCAGGTCGTAGGTGGGCTTGATGAGTCCGAGTGCCGTCAGCACACGCGCCTCGTCCGCCAATTCGGCTTCTGAGGTGACGGCGTAGAAGCTTTCGGCAAGCACGCGCTCCGCTTCGTTGCGCGAAATGACGTACCGCGGAACCTTCTCCCCGATCGACAGTCCCCGCAGGTTGGCCACCTGCTTCTCGATCAGCTCCATGCTCGCCGCTGTCGTTGCATCCGGTGTCGCAAAGACGGGTGTCCCCGTCGGGCTGGGCACAGGTGTGGGTGTGCGCGTGGGCGTGGGTGTAAACGTCGGCGTGTCGGTCCACTTCGGCGGAAGAGTCCAGGCCGCAGGCATAAGCGTCGGCGTGCCGACGGGCAGAGAGACTGCGGTGGGCGCCGAGATGAGTTGCTGCACGAGGAAGCCGGGCACTAGCAACGACACAACTACCGCGACGATCGCACACGCCAGCGCGGTGCCCAAGAAGATGAGCACGATCGTCAACCAGAGCGGACGCCGCTTCTTCGACGGAGAGCCCTCCGCCTGCGTCTTCTCTTTCTTGCCCTTGCGCGCGGGAGGCGGCGCGGCAGGCGCTGGCGGCGCAGGTGCCACTTCGAAAGAGGGCGGCTCCTCGCTCGGGAGCCGGTCGGCCCACACGATCGGGGCCCCCAGCCGCTCCTCTTCGTCCTCTTCTTCGAATAGCGGGGCTTGCTCTGCCACCTCGCGCAGACGGCTGACCAGAGCGGAATCGCCGCGCGGTGTCGTCTCAGGGCCTGGTCCTGCCTCCTCTTTCGCGCCCTCGTCGTCAGGGACGAATGGCGGCGTGGGAGGTGTTTCTTCTGCTGCGGCCGGGCCCGCAGGTGACACGGGCGCCGCCGCCGCAGCGCGCATCGGCGGCGGCGGGGTAATCAGTTCGGCAAGACGTTCGCGGGCCTTCTCATTATGAGGATTGATGCCCAGCACGCGCTCGAGGCAGTCGACCTGCTGCGCGCGATCCGTCAGCACGTAGCTGAGCAACATCCAGCCCAGCTCCGAGCCGGGGTTGCGCATCACGTGATCGATCAGCAGCGTCCGCGCAGCGCCGGAATCCCCGCCCCGCATGAGCTCAACCGCTTTGCGCAGTTCATCCGGCCGGTCACTGTCCATGGATGGTCTCCCGCGTCGGCTGCCCGGATTCTAGCACCGCCATTGCGAATCGAGGCGGGTATCGCAGCTCCCAGGCCGCCTGGGATCCTAAAGATTGTACCTGAGTCCAAACGTTGCAGCCCAGGCATGCCTGGGCTGCAACGTTCGCTCTTTGCCGGGAGCCCCTTCGGTTGTCACACCTTGTAGAGTATGTCCATATACCGGCCCAAAATCTCCTTGACCATTCCGCGCAAGGGAACCTGGGCCGCCATACCGTAGATCGGCCCCACACCTTCCGGCGCATCAGGGTTCTTCTTGACAAAGGCCACCGCCTCACGCAGATCGCTCATGAAGCGCTCCTTCACTCCTGGCTGGGCGTGGCGCTGCGTGACACACAGATGAACACTGGGCGGCAAGTGCAGCCCGTTCAACCCCCACCGTCGCCGAGTCATGAATTCCATCAGCTTGTAGATGTCCAGGACGTCGGAGCGCATGGCCACCATGAACAGCGGATCCCCGATCACCTGCAGTTCGGCAATCGAACGAATTTCCTTCTTCAACCAGGCCGTCGTTTCGAGGATTCGGCGCGCCGCCTCCGTGTAGCCTTTCTCCCCGAGCGAGACCATCGCCGCCCAACACACCGCACTGAGCGCGCCCGGCCGGCTCCCCGAGAACGTCGGCGAAAAATACAGCCCACCCGGCCAATCGGTGACCGAGAAGTATTGAAAGCGACGCAGGGCTAACCCGCGATACAGCACGACGGAGGTGCCCTTGGCGGCATAGCCGTACTTGTGCGTGTCGGCCGAGATCGAGGTCACCCCGGGCAGGCGGAAGTCGAAGGGCGGAACCGGGTAGCCCAGTTTTTCCGCCCACGGGAGCAGGAAGCCGCCCAAGCAGGCGTCGGTGTGAAAACCGATACCCTTGCTTCGCGCCAACTCGGAGAGCTCGTCGATCGGATCGACGATGCCATGCGGGAAAGGCGGCGCCGACCCGACGATCACAATGGTGTTCTCGTTCATCGCGGCGCGCACCGCCGCTACGTCTGCGCGGAAGTCCTGCCCCACCGGGATGCGGTGCATGGTGATGCCGAAATACTCGGACGCCTTGTCGAAGGCGGCGTGCGCCGTGCTCGGCGCGATCATCTCCGGCGCCTGGATGCCCTTCGTCTCGCGCGCCCAGTCGCGGTACGTCTTCATCGCCAGCAGGATGCTCTCGGTCCCGCCCGAGCTCACGGCCCCGCATATTTGCTGCTCCGGGTCGCTACTCGTGACCGAGGCAGCGCCAAGCATGTTGGCCGTCATGGCCACGATCTCCGCCTCGAACTTGCTCGCGCTGGGCCAGACATCCGCATGCAAGGGGTTGCTCTGCGAATTGATGGCGTAGATGGTGGTGAGGAAGTCGATGAACTCCTCGTCGCCGTGATACACCGCGCCTGACACGTAACCATCCTTCCACTTCTTGGCCTCGATGGCGCGCAGTTTCTCCATCAGCGCGATCACCTCCTTGCGGTCGCGACCCTCGGCCGGCAGCCGTGAGAAGGTGGGGAAGTCCTTGCGGTAGGGCTTGAGCGACTTCTCAAGCTCCGCCATGATGGGTTCGAACATACTGAAGTCCATGCGTTCCTCCTTGTCGGCCGGCCGGGGTGAGCCCTGCCCGCTGCTTGTTCAGTGAGTCTCACAAGCTCAGGCTGCCGTTCGCTCTTCGCGGTTTAGCGTGTGGAACAATTCGCGCAGCGATGGGTACAGACCCTGGAAGGCGCGGTAAGCCTGGGTGTAGGCTTCGTGCTGCCCCATGTCGGGTGTCACGACCTGGCTCGGCCGGATGGCCTGGCGGGTCGCTTCGATAGTGGGATAGAGCCCGAGGCCGACGGCGCCAACCAGCGCGGCACCCACCGCCGCCGCCTCTTGCGGACGAAGCGTCGGCTCCAGTTGCCGCCCGGTCACATCGGCGATGATGCGCAGCCACGGACGGCCCTTGGCTCCGCCACCGATGACCCGCAGACTCGGGCAGGCGAACCCGTAAAGGGATTGGATCGACTCCAGGATCCATCGCAGATTGAATGCGACGCCCTCATATAT
>JAPLGX010000289.1 GCA_026389925.1 Chloroflexota bacterium | reverse complement strand
GTTGCCTGCACCCCCGCGGTGAGTTCCTGGGCCCTTTTCTTGAAGGTCTCGAGTTCGCCCTCGTTAATCTTCTGGTGCACTATGAGGCTGAACGAGTCGGTGGCCACGGTCTTGTCCTTTCTTTCTCGCGGATTGGGGAGTACCTGACACTCTTTGCGTGGATCCCACGCCTCAGGTAGCGACGCGAGTATCGCATGTCCGAGAAGCGTCGACACACAAAGAGGGGTCAGTCAGAAAGAGAAGAAGGCTGAGCATCACACGGCGGGCACAGCATTCGCCTCTTGCAGAACGCTGTGCCCGCCGTGTGGGCATGGTGGTGTCTCATCCCGGTCGGGTCTGACATCCACCGGACAGGATTGGGGCCACAGCTCAGGAGGGGGGGTTGAGCAATGCTGTGTGACTCCATGCGAGTATGCTAGCGCTACTCACCTGAATTGCGCCTGAACGCCTGGGCAATAGACACTACCCCGAAGACCGAGGCCCCGATGGCCTCCGCCCCCCTCTGCCCGACCCTCGATCCTCTTGTCCTTCGAGCCGCGTGATAAGTCCTCCACGCTTACCCCGGCGTCTCGCCTGAGCTCGTCTCTGCTTCTGGCTTCCTACCTATCGATCAAGCTCTTCGCCATCAGACCCTGGCCAGCCGCTCTACCAGAGCCGGCACAAGCTGGTACAAGTCACCGATGATGGCGTAGTCGGCTATCTGGAAGATGGGCGCTTCCTTGTCCCTATTCACCGCCGCAATGAGCTTGGCGGCCGAGATTCCCACGGTGTGCTGAATCTGACCGGATATGCCCAGCGCTAAGTACAGATCAGGAGCGGTCTTCGCTCCAGAAAGCCCGATGATGCGGTCTTCGCCTAACCACTGGAAGTCTGCGATGCTCTTGGTACAACCCACCACGGCCTCGAGGGCCCTAGCGAGCTGGTCCACTAGTGCGAGGTCCTCGCGCTTGGCGAGGCCGCGGCCGATTCCGACAATGCGCGGCGCCGCATCGAGGTTGACAGCGGTCCCTTCCCTCGCACGCCGCTCGACGACTGTGACGCTGGTAGAGACTTGCAGTGCCGGCGTGACAACCGCCCCGGCACCTGCGGCCGCGCCCTCTGCGGAGAACGTCTTCGGCATAATAGCCAACACCTGAACTCGGGTGAGAAGCTTCTCCCGCGCCAGTGTGGCGCCGCCATAGGCGTAGCGCTTGGCGACCAGTGCATTGTCCTCGATAGCCAGGCCGTTGACGTCCGTAATACAGCCGGCACCAAGCTTCTGCGCGAGACGCGGAGCCGTTTCTTTGCCCCGCCTGGTAGACCCGATCAACACGACCCGCGCGTCAGCCTCAGCTGCTATCTGAGCCAGGCCAGTGGCGACTGCGTCGGCCGGCCAGCCGTCAAAGGCGCCGTCCTCACTTACGAACACTCGGTCGGCGCCGGCGGCGCCCAGTTGCGGCGCCAGAGTCGCGGCACTCGGCCCCAGCGCCGCGGCGCTCACACCCAGGCCTAGCGCTGCTGCAAAC
>JAPLGX010000364.1 GCA_026389925.1 Chloroflexota bacterium | reverse complement strand
AGGAACGTCGCCGCGTAGCCCGAATGCCACCTGAAGTCGAAGTCAATCCAGCAAGCGAGCGCGTAGGCGCCCGCGGCCACCAGGCCGTAGGCGGCATACGCCACCGGCAGCCGCTGGCGGTACGCGGCATCGTAGAGCCGGCGGCCGATGCGCTGGACGGGCTGGGGGATGCCGACGTGGTCGTTCAACTAAAGGACACCGAGGGTTCAGGGTTCAGGGACATAGGGTTCAGGGTTCAGGGTTCAGGGGCGGCACATACCCCTGTTCCCGAGCGGCGTAAAGTACCTGTGGTTCTTGCGCTTGGCTAGACAGGCCGTGACCGCAAACGTGACCCCGCTCACCGCGCTCCGCCAGCCACCCTACCACCCGGCGCGGGGCCTGCCGTTCGCGACGTCACGGAAGGGTAGCGAGGGAGCGTCATATCGCCGTCATATAGCCAGAGAAACGGGGGGTTGCGGCGGGCTCAAAGCAGGTCCATGCCCTCCACCGCCGCCGTCCTGACAATTCCCAACTCCTCGAGCTTCGTGGCGTACTCCTCCGGCAGCCCCACCACCCGGTCCACCAACAGCGTCCGCTCCAACCACGCCACCCCCACGAACGCCTCCGATACCACCATCAGGTCGAGATCCGAGTCGCGCAGCGCATCGCCCCGAGCCCGAGACCCGAAGACCAGCACACGCCGCGGCCGGAAGCGCTCCACCAGACGCGGCAACACGTCCCGCCGAAACGTCTCTACCCGTTCATCAAGCGCCTGATCCACGCCACAGCCTCCTCGGCAACGCCCTTGATGGGGTCCCGGTCGGCCTGCTTGATCGGCACAACCCAGCACCGCCGGGCTGGCCGGGACAGCGCGCCACTTCGGGGCGACGTTCGTACGCAGGGTGCGCCGCAAGGAATGGGTACGCCCCGCAACGATTCAGACCTCGGTTCGCCGAGTTCGCGCTACTGTTGCGCCATGCCGAGAGCGGAGCCAGGAGCAAGGCGGCTCCCCCAAGGGGGCATCAACGCCCCGATAATTGAGACCCCGGGGGGTAGGCGCATTACCGCTTACCAGGATGCCGTGCTGGCGCTTGGTTGTCTGTGCGCTCGATAAGCCAAGACCCGTCGCGGGATTCCGTGATTGCCAAGTCACGTCCCCTTCCGATTGCGGCGAACTTAGCTGAGAACTGAGTAGGCGGGCTAAGGATCTCAATGCGAAAGGCGGTTTGACTCGCACGCTGAAACGCCCGCTCCACAACGGCAATCAGCTCATCCAGAAAGGAAGGCGTAAGGCCCTGAATCCCCTCGAAATCAAACCGTAGCGGACGACCGTGCCCTTGGATCGCCTTGTCTACTTGGTCGCCTAGTGTCCGCGCAGACTCCCGCGTCACTAGCACGCGGTTGCTGGTAAAGTCGCGAATAGCAATCACGATGACGCCCTCTCACGTGGGAATCGAGGCGTAAGCCAAGGTGCCAGGAAACAGACTGGTTCGTCGAGCCTCGGTCTCCATCTGCTCAGTGATGGCAAGGGACCCCAAGCCGGAATGGATGATAAGATGCCTTCCGGGGCGTCTCATGTCTTCGGCGATCCCGTACAGACCGATGCCTCTGGTGCGATCGCCGGTCCCGCTCACTCGTTCACGGACGGCGAGCTCGATAGCGACCCAGTCGTAGGGGATGCGGTTCGCAAACTCTGGGTTCTTGGATAGCGAAGCGCGGATCCCGATACCGCCGTCTCCGACCCCACACACGAAGCGCTGACCTTCAGCGAACTGGTAGAACTGCACGAACCCGAACGATCCAATAGGCGACTCAGAATGCTCGACTGCGTTCAGGCCTAGCTCCGCGAAAGCCTCGCTCACCAGAGGATGCAGGTTTGCTGCGCCCAAGCCGGACGTGCTCAAGCGGTCCAAGACCTCGTTGGCAATGCCCTCCACATCTGTCTGGCTACGAAACCTCGTCAGTGGAAGCACAATCTGTGGATCCCGCCGATGCGGAATTCCGCGTGAATCAACCTCTACACCTTCGGTCCGAAGCAAGTCGAAGAGGCCAAGCGACATCAGGTAGATACACGTGCCCGTGTTGCTTGGGACCCATACGCAGGCATTGCTTCCCCTCTGCTTGGCCAGGAGCGGATAGACGAGACACCATAGAACCGCGGCGGGGCGAACGAACTCGCACCCTCGCAGGTCAATCTCAACGGGTGATTCGCGGAACGTGCGTTCACGCGGGTCTCGCGCAACAGTCTGCGCAGGCAATTCCGAGGCGTTGCGGAAGTTCGATGGAACGACAACCCGCATTGGTCCTCCGTCAACCCGAGTGGCCAGCCTGTCCCCAATCTAGCCCTACGTGCCCATGTCTGCCTGCTCCATGTCTGCCTGCTCCAGCGGTCGGTGCTGGAACAGCCCGATAGTCCGCAACTCGCGTGTCGGGCTTCTGAACTAGCCGATCGTGGGAGCCGTTGCCACCTAACGACCTGCGCTTAAGCTGCGAAGGGCGCCGCCGCTACATCGCCGAGGCCTCACCGGCGGCGCACTTCGGCAGCTTCATGCGCTTGTGCGGCAACTGAATGCGAGCGACTCCGGCCGAGAGGTTGCAGCCGAGCGATCGCCTCGGCGTCTCGCCCCCGCAACGCATGCCACAAGTCCCAATCCTGCTGGAGACCGATCTCCCGGGGGTGCTCGCCTACGGGCAGACCCGCTCCGAGGCGTTGGTGCGCGTCGAGGCCTTGGCATTGCGAGTACTTGCCGAGCGCCTCGAACACGGCGAGGCGACCGCCGAACTCCTCTCGGTCACGTTCCGCGCGGCATGACCCAGTGGCCCGCCACGAAAGCGCGCGCGGTGCTCGCCGCGCTTTTTCGTCTGGGCCGTCAGCCGTCCGAAAACGTACTGGCGCTTCGTCAGCTCGGACTGTCTCGCGTCGAGCGCATCGGTCGGGTTAGACGGCGCGCCCTCGCGCGGCCTTGCGCTCCGTTGCACCCTCGTCGACACCAGCCCTGGACGACGCTATTTTGCGGGCATGCGCTGGCAAGACCACATCACTGTTGATCCTCCGCAGCCATCCCAGCCTGACCCCTGAGGCCATCAAGGCCGCGCTCGCGTACGCGGCAGACCTCGCGCAGGAACGCGTGGTCGCTTTGCCGGCGTGACGGCTGCCCGTGCGCCGAGTCCACGCTTGGTCCGCCAGGTGCTCGTGGCCTTTGACCGCGACGCCGTAGCGCAGGCTCAGATACGTTTTCGCCGGTCGGGGGAGGCTGCTGTCTGACCCGAGGCCGGCGCCGATGACGCCCTACGCGCGCTTGCCGCTGGCTGGCACACTCGCCTCTCCACGTTCGCGCTACTGTCGCGGCCGGAGCCCTTGAAACGTGGTTAGGTCGTGGTCATCATTATGGTCATTGAGGCCCATCGGAAGGCGGCTCCCCCAAGGGGGGCATCAACTCCCCGATCATTGAGACCCCAGGGGGTAGGCGCATTCCCGCTTGCCCCCTGAGTCTTTGTGCCCTCAGGCCTGCTCGCGCAGGAGATCCATGCCGCGCTCCAGCGCCCGCCGAGCCAGCGGAATGCGCGCGGCTTCTTCCTCGGTATAGCAGAACAGCTCTACCCCGATCCCGCAGCCGTCGAAATAGGGCGCCAACGTCAGGGGCCGGTCCAGCCAGCGAGTCTCTGAGTGTGCGAGGAGCACCAGGACGTCGGCATCGCTCCCCGGCACCGCCCGACCTTCCGCCAGCGAGCCGAAGAGGTACACGCCGGCGACGTCCGGCCTGGCCGCCACGAGCCCGCGCGCACGCTCGCGCAGGCGCAGGACCACCTCATCCCGTTCGAGCCAGAATACCGTCACAGAACCGAAGGATTCTTTCCGCACGCACACCCTCACAGCAGTCGCGCCATCGCCCCCGCAAAGGCGCGCAGGTCACCCAGGTCCCGAACCAGGACCTCGTACACCTGCCCGTTCTCCAGTTCGCGGAACCGCGCCATCGCCTGCAAGCGCGTCGCCAGCTCCGGCGGGATGAGCTGCGCCTCAGCCAACAGCCCGAAGCAGCCGGCGTAGTCCTCCGGCATCTTCTTCAGCCGCTTCCCGCGACAGC
>JAPLGX010000354.1 GCA_026389925.1 Chloroflexota bacterium | reverse complement strand
CGGAGACAGCGTGCGCGCGTTGGAGCTGGTGGAAACGAGTGAGGAGAACACGGGGATCAAAGTCGAGGAGGCAATTGGCGACTGTGCATTCGGCGATGGCGCAACCCGGGAGATCTTCGAGCAAGCCGGGCGCAGGCTGGTGGCGAGGGTTGCCCAGCCACACAACCAGGGCCAATTCACCAAGCAGGCCTTCCACATCGACCTGGAGGCTGCAACGTGCACCTGCCCCGCAGGCAAGGTGACGCGCAGCACGGTCATCCGCGACTGCCTCAAGCGTCGCAACGACCGAACCATCCCGTATCGGGCGTTCCGGTTTGAGGCCGCGGTGTGTGACAGGTGCTCGTTGCGGCAGGCGTGCATGAGGGCCCGCCTGGGCAGAGGCCGCATGGTGATGATCCATCCGCAGGAACACCTTCTCCAAGCAGCCCGGGCTCTGCCTAGCGGCCGCAGGCTGCAAGCGAGTCCGAAATTCCGTGAGCCCGTCCTGGGTGCACGGGCCAGGGTACCGCGAGAAACGTCAGGCGGCGGAGCACCGCATCGGACGGCTGATCCAATTGGGCGTTCGCCAATCGCGCTACTTCGGGCAAGCCAAGACCCTCTTCCAAGTGATGCTGGCTGCGACCGTGGCCAACCTGACGCTCACCGCCACGAAGATGATGAAGATGAGACCCCGAAGCGGGGGGAAGGGCCTCACGTCTTCTTTGTTGTCTATGCTCAGGCGTGCCTTCGAGGCCCTTCCCGCTATCCGGTTGCGTCCGTTGGGCCCTGGGCTTCGCCTTCCAGCCTTATTCCGCCCGCCGCAACCGGCTTTCCGGCTGGACTTCTAGGCGAGTTTGGCCTAGCCAAGCCCTTTGCACAATGCCTGCGACGCCTTCAACCGCCGTCGTTCCAGTGCTTCAAGGTCCCGTCGCACTCCTCGCGGGTTTCCCGTTCGCCTGCTCGATCATAGGAACGAAAAGACGCCCCTATGTCAGGAGACTCTCAATAGGACGGCCTCCATCCCATTCTCCATGTGAGCAAGTGCCCCAGTAGTCGGTGTTAGCGCAACGCGGCACGGAAGGCGTCAACTTCTGTGTTTCTCCCACCCTGACTCCCGTTTGCGGGAGGCAAACAACCTCAACCCCTCATGCATCCATCGGATCATCAAGTCCGAACCGATGAACGAAGCAGTATTGGTCTGCACGTGAGCCATTTCAATTTGCGCTCCGCTTCACCTGTTGCGAGGGACAGGCGAAGCGAGTCTCTCAGTCTGGTCTCACGACTTCACGATGCTGAGTATAGGTGTTCCATCAGAGATATCGAGGCGACTCTCTATTCCTCTCTTCTCCTTTCCGGCAGCGCCAACTCCGACCGATGATTGGAATGCGCCCTTCAAAGCACCCGTTTCAGGCAAGTGAACCATCATCTTCGTTCCACAGCTCAGCTTTGCTTCATTATCCTCGTGAGAGCCGCGATCGGACATGACTCCCCAGCTCCTACAGCAGGCGCTGAGCCGTTTCCACGATCGTCGCAGTGTCGGGGACGTAGTGTCTTTCCAAAGCCGGAGCGCACGGTGCCGGTGTATCGGGTGCTGCAACACGGGTTACCGGAGCATCTAGGTATGGGAAAGCAGCTTCAGATAGACGGGCTGCTACTTCTGCCCCCCATCCCCCGGTCAGATTGTCTTCTTCGACAATCAGAGCGCGATTCGTCTTCTGAACCGACTCGACAAGCGTCTCTATGTCCAACGGCACGAGGCAACGCATGTCAATTACCTCGGCATCAACCCCAAGCCGTGCAAGCTTATCGGCGGCTTCCAAAGCACGGTGAACCATGAGCATGTTGGCCAGAATTGTGATGTCTCGCCCTGTGCGTCTAACCGCAACTGTTCCGAGGGGAATCTCGTACTCATTTTCAGGCACATCGGCGCCCATATCAACCGAACTACTCTCCTTCCGGCCACCACCCTTCGCCCCATAGAGCAGTTTGTGTTCCAAG
>JAPLGX010000472.1 GCA_026389925.1 Chloroflexota bacterium | reverse complement strand
GCCATGGGGGAATACAACAAGCCCGCCGAGGGCGGGCCTGTTGAGGTGACGACAGAGCTTCAGCCTGAACGAACTACGCCCAGCCCTGCTTCTTGACGAAGTTGGTGATGACCGGGATGTTGACCATGTTGCCCTGGTAGGCTTTGTAAGCCCAGTACAACTGCGCGATCATGCCCAGCGGCCAAATGCACAGGCCGACCAGGAAGAAGCTGGTAATGGTGACGATGATGTAGAAGACGACGCCCCAGGCCAGCGCCTGCGCATTGTGCGCGCGGATGAACGGCCGGGACTTCTTGTCTTCCATCAGGAGCAGGATGATAGGGATGAGCGGCGTGAAGACGTAGGCCAGCGCTGTCCAGAGTTTGTCATCGCTGCTGACGTCCATTCCTGGCTGAGCGGTCATTAATTCCTCCTTGGAGAAGTAGGTGCACCCGGCCCCCCGGGCACGCAGATGCTGCATTATATCGGCTGCACGGCGAGACTGCAACCCTTAGGTGAAACACCGCGGGGCCGCCCCCGTTGCGCCATGCTAGAATCGCCCCATGCGCGTCGTGTTCATGGGATCACCGGATTTCGCCGTGCCTGCGTTGCGCTGGGTGGCCTCGGCCTACGAGGTTGTGGGAGTCGTCACACAGCCCGACCGGCCGGCCGGCCGGGGTCGTCAGCTTGTTCCGCCGCCAGTTAAGCTGGCAGCCGTTGAACTGGGTTTGAATACCCTCCAGCCCCAGCGCCTGCACCAGCCGGCGGCAACGGACGCGGTTCGCTCATGGCTGCCTGAGCTGATCGTCGTCGCCGCCTTCGGGCAGATCCTGCGGTCCGAGATCCTGCAACTCCCATCGCGCGGATGCGTAAATCTCCATGCTTCACTGTTGCCCCGCCATCGCGGGGCCGCACCCATTCCCGCGGCAATCCTCGCCGGCGACAGCGAGACTGGGATAACGCTCATGCGAATGGATGAAGGGTTAGACACAGGGCCGATCCTGGCCCAGGAGAGGCTGGCCATGTCACCCGGCGAGACGGCCCTTTCGCTGGGTGAGCGGCTGGCGGAACTCGCCAAGCAGACAGCCGAACGTCACCTGCCGCGATACCTGGCCGGAGAACTTCCCCCACGTCCGCAGGATGAGGCCCTGGCCACGTACGCCCCACTGCTGCGCAAGGACGACAGCCGGATGGATCTTGCCCAGCCCGCGGAGGCATTGGCTCGACGAGTGCGGGCCTACCACCCGTGGCCCGGGACGAACCTTCTCTGGAGGCGTGAGCCGCTCAAGATTATCCGCGCTCGTGCCCTGCGCCTCGCAAATGGCGACGCGGGACCGATCGGCCGCGTCGTCCGCGCAGGGTCGGGCGCAGCCGTCATATGCGGCGATGGGGAACTGCAGCTGCTCGAGGTTCAGCCCCCGGGCAAGAGGCCGATGGCCATCGAGGCCTTCTTGAACGGATCGCCCGACTTCCTTAACGCGGTACTCGAATAGCTTTGCGCGGCGGCCGCCGCACCCCACTTCGAATTGCGAGGCAGGCATGGACCAGCGCGTCTATCACGGCCCGATAACCCCAGAACTCCTGGCCCGCGCTCTGATCGCCGAGTTCGCACAGGGCAACATGCAAGCGCAGGTCATGGGTGACTCCGAACGCATGATCGTGCAAATCGCAACGCGCCAGATCCGGGCCTCCGGCGGCCAGACCGCGATGAGCGTGCATCTGGAGAAGGTCGAAGACGGCGTGCTGGTCAAGACCGGCCAACAGGAATGGCTTGGCGTCGCTGCCAGCCTGGGGGTCAGCGCCCTGTTCGGCTTGCGCAGCCCGCTCAATCTGCTCGGGCGGCTGGATGACATCGCCCAGGACATTGCCTCCCTCCAGCTCCAGGAGCGTGTGTGGGACGTCTTGGCGCGCGCCGCCCACGCCGCGGGTGCAGGGCACGAAATCTCGGAGCGCCTGCGCCGCAGCCAGTGCGCGTATTGCGGGGTGGCCGTGCCCGTGGGCGAAGCCTCGTGCCCGGCGTGCGGCGCGCCGCTAGGGGCCGTTCAGCCGCGCGCCTGCCCGCACTGCGGACAAGTGGTGGCAGCTCATGCGCGCACCTGCCCCAACTGTCAGGCCGTGCTCGCCCCTTGACCGGCGATCTCACTTGCATATAATCGTAGCTGCAAGGAGTTGCAACTACGATGTCGTGCCACCTGCCGCTTCTCGCAACACTGCACGCGCAAGGCCTGCGGCGCACGCCTCAGCGCACCGTCATTATTGAGCAGCTGTGCCACAACCGCGGCCACCTGACCGCGGAGCGCGTCTTCCGCCTGGCCAGCCGCCATCTTCCCGCACTTAACATCGCCACCGTTTACCGCACCCTGGAAACGCTGCGCGCGGCACAGGTGGTGACGGCGTTCGTGACACCCGACGGCCTGACGGAATACGAACTGCGGCGGCCCGAAGTGCGCCACCACCACCTGCGCTGCCGGCGCTGCGGCGGCGAGTGGGTCCTCCCGGCGCAACCCGTGGAGCGCCTGCGCAGCCAGATCGTGAGCGCACAGCATTTCCATGCCGACCTCGACCATCTCGTCCTGACGGGACTGTGTGCGAAATGCGCCAGGGATGAGACTCCCATGCCAAAGAAAAGAGACTGAGAATGCACTTCCAGCCTACACCCATGCACCTCCCGGACGGCTTTCTATCGACTCTCGTGGCCCTGGGTCTGTGGGCGGTCTCAATTGTTGCGGTCGGCTTCGCCTTGCGGCGGGTTGGCCGAGAGCTCGACCAGCGCCAGGTGCCCTTGATGGGTGTGTTGGCGGCGGCCGTCTTCGCTGGGCAGATGCTCAATTTCACAGTCGCAGGCGGCACCTCAGGCCATCTGCTCGGCGCCGCCTTGGCTACTATTCTCGTCGGTCCGTGGGCGGCTGTCGTTGTCTTGACCACCGTCGTCAGCATCCAGGCGCTCGTCTTCCAGGATGGGGGACTGCTGGCGCTGGGCGCCAACCTGTTCAACATGGCAATCATCGGCACCACTGTGGCCTACTTCGTCTACACCAGTATCCGCAAGCTGGCGGGGGAGAGATCCTGGGGGCTCTTCCTCGGCGGCGTTGCAGCGGCATGGGCCTCGATCGTCGTGGCGGCGCTCGCCTGCGCACTCGAGCTTGCCGTTTCGGGCACGTCCCCGGCCAACATCGCCGTTCCTGCGATGGGCGGGATCCATATGCTCATTGGAGTCGGAGAAGCGCTCATCACGCTCGGCGCCTTGGCTTTCCTTTATGCCGCCCGTCGCGACCTCTTTGAGAATAACCGCATGGCTCGCTCACCTGGAGCGCCCGTCTACCTTTTCGGCCTCGGCATCGCCCTGCTGTTGGCAGTCATCTCGCCCATCGCCTCCAGTCACCCAGACGGGTTGGAATGGGTCGCTGCGCAGAATGGGTTCCTTGAGGCAGCCCGAGCTCCAATCTACCAGCTCATTCCCGATTACCTCTTTCCCGGTATCTCGAACAGGTCACTGGCGACAGCTGTCGCAGGCATTGTTGGAACGCTTCTCGTCCTCGGAGTTACCATGAGTGTCGCCCTTCTGAAACGAACGCCAAAGGAGGCCGCCTGAGAGAGGCGGCCTATTGCCAGGGGTGAAGCCATCCCACCTGTTGCCCGAGGCTGCACGCGCTGGGTGATCCCAATGCACGTCCATTTCCTCGACCCCCACCGATCCCTGAACAGCCCTGTTCACTCCCTCGACGGGCGGGTCAAGTTCATCCTGACGGTGGCGTTCATACTCACGGCCTCCCTGACGCCCTTCGCCGCCTGGCCCGTCTACATCCTTCTCTTGGCAACGGTCATGTCGGTGGAGATTCTGTCACGCGTGGGGGTTGGCTATGTACAGCGCCGGGCCAGCCTGGCCTTGCCCTTTGTGCTGGCGGCGTTGCCTTTGGTCTTCAGCATCGAGGGGGCGAACCTGTTCTCCGTGAGACTCGGCTCGTGGACGCTGACCGCCTCGCTTGAGGGGCTGGAGCGGTTTGTCAGCGTCGGGCTCAAGTCGTGGCTATCCATTCAGGCGGCCATCGTCTTGACCTCCAGCACATCATTACCCGACCTGCTGCAAGCCATGCGCGCCGTTCGTC
>JAPLGX010000082.1 GCA_026389925.1 Chloroflexota bacterium | reverse complement strand
GGCCAGCCGCGCTTGATTTGACAGCGCGGCTGGCTTATTTCCCCCGGCCGCGGCGCAAGCATACTGAGGGTGCTGGAGCGCCCCGGACGTGGGGCCGCGCCGGGCTTTCTCGCAGCGCACGGATCTTTGGCCGAGCCCGCGTCGCACAGTCCAGCCTACCACTCCGAAGCATGTGCGCCTGCACGAAGTGGCCCCCGATACTTTGCGCTGCCCGGCCGCACGCGGGTGCACCTGCCGCGAGCCACCATCGCCGGACGTTTCGAGCGCGGCTCGGATGAGCTGGTTTGATATCAGTGGAGGGGCCCATGAGATCGCTTCGCACCTTACGCCGGAGGCCGTCCTTGCCTTCAACGAGGCCCTCAACCGTCACGATCTTCCATCGATGTTGGACTGCCTGACCCAGGACACGATATTTGAGAATACCTCCCCCGCCCCTGACGGTTCGCGCTACGTCGGACGAGAAGCCGTGCCGGCATTCTGGCAGGAGTTCTTCGACACCTCGGCCGGGGCGCACATCGAGCCGCAGGAGGTATTCGCTTGTCGCGATCAGTGGGTGATGCGTTGGCGTGACGAATGGCGTGGGCTCGACGGCACCCCCGGCCCCGTGCGAGGAGTTGATGTTTATCGTTTGCGGGGAGGGCTAATGCCGAGAAGCTCTCCTACGTCAAAGGCTGAGGCGATCCCTTCCCGCAAGTGCCCTTGAGCGGCTGAGAGGCAGCCGCCCGCCTGCGCCATGGTGCTGCGAATCCGAGAGGAGCTGCATGATGGGGAAACCCGAACGCGCTGTGTACGCCGAGGCCATCGTCGACGCTCCGCTGAGCCAAGTGTGGCAGGCATGGACCACCGAGGCTGGAGTCCGGTCCTTCTTTGCACCGGCCTGCCGGGTTGAACTGCGCCTGCGGGGCGCGTATGAAATATACTTCGATCTGGCCGCTCCTGAAGGGCGGCGCGGCGGCGAGGGGATGATTCTGCTGGCCATCCAGGAACCCACCATGCTTTCCTTTACATGGAACGCGCCGCCCGAGCTGCCCGGCGTGCGACCGCAACTGACCCACGTCACGGTGCGCTTGTTCGCCGCGACGCCCCGCACGACGCTCGTCACGCTCCATCACGACGGTTGGGGCGAGGGCGGAGAATGGGAGGAGGCGTTTCGCTACTTCGAGTCGGCCTGGCGGGAGGTGGTCTTGCCCCGCCTGCGATACCGATTTGTCGTGGGACCGGTCGATTGGGCGAAGCGGCCCGATCTGACCCCGTGGCGCTAGGCCTCTCCCTTTCGGAGCAGAGACAGAACCGACTGATCCGGCAGGATTTCGCCGGAGCGTTTCGCGGCACCCGGTTCAACGTCCTGAGGGTCATCGTGGCCCCCACCTCCTCGGGCTGAGCCTGCCAGCAGGGTCGGCTGCACCGTAACGTGGGCCGCATACGGTGAGGCCTCGTGTGAGGCGGGTCAAGTTGTGCTAGAGTGAATGGCGGGGCACGCCATCAGGCGAGGAAGCCCGGCCCACGGCCCCGCGCTCCGGAAAAGCGTGCAGGGAGGTTGGCTCATGGCATCCGACACGACCCACGTTGCGCGTCTCACCCTCACCGCCGATGCCCAGGGAACACCGCACATTTCCGATGTTGCGCTCTTCCTTTACGATTTCACTTCCCTGTACGAGATCGTCCGGCTCGCCGTCGACCCCCGCTATCGTTCCTATCACTTCTCGCGCTTCTCTCTCTATCGCAACGGCCGACCGCTCGACGAGCGCGACCAGCTACAGGTCGGGTCGCTGCGCATGCGTTCGCCGTTGGAGGTGGTGGCATCGATTGCTGTAGCCGGCGGCGCAGCCGCCTCGGTGGCAACGGCCGTGTGGGTGGTCGTGCAGACCGTTGAGAGAATCTACAACTTGCCTCTCAATCGGGAGAAGCTCGAGCTGGAGGTACAGAAGCTCAGGCGCGAGGAGGCGCAACCCGCCCTGCCCATGGATTTGCCCGGCCAAAAACCAGATGCGCAGGCGCAGATTGCACGACGCAAAGCGACTGACTCGCTGGAGGCCATTGCCCGCCGGCTGGGGGCATCGCCGGTGAGAATCATTCGCATCGAACTGGAAGTGCGCGAGAGCAGCACCCCGGCAAAGGCTCGTTCGCGAGCTTCGCGCAAAGCGTAACGCCGCACGAAGCGGGGCCGGGCGGACGCACGGCCGCGTCGCAATCGTGTCGCCGCCGCCCGGCAACTGCGCGGGAAGCTGAAACGGGAGACTGTCGCCGCGCTTCTGCGCCGATCAGCCGCGCAACTGCTGGATACCTTCACGCTCCTCACGGCGAATGGGGGTCGTCGGCTTCTTGCCGGGCGCCTACTGGGCCATGTGGCTGGCCGAGCAGGGAAATATCCCCGTGACCGCAAGGGTGGCCTCTTACGGCATACGCCCGGGATCCTACGCGCGCACGTCGTCCGCCTTCCGGTCACACTTGGCTGAAGCGGACGAATTCGTTCGCCCCTCGGCCATTCGTAACCTGCGCAAGTCGCTCGCTGCACTTGACTCGGACGTAGGAATCCATGCTCACGCCGGCACGCATCATTGGTTTTTCGAACGCGACCGGCCAGATGCCTTCGACGCGGCCGCATCGCGACGCGCCTGATCGCGCACGGTCCGCTTCCTGCGCACGCAGCTGGGCAGAGGCCGATTGGCACCTCCTGTCGAACCGTGAGCACCCTTGGGTCGGCTTGTTTGGCACGCAAATCTGCACTGATCCATGCGGCACTGTGCGTGCTCGCTGCAGCATGTAACGCGCCGACCGCTTCGCTTGGCGCCCCGCGACCGCCGCCTCAACGGCGACGCGTACACCCACTGAACGCATTCCCACCCCCATCCAAATCGGACCAAGCGATCGCTGGATCGAGGTGGATCTCGAACATCAGCTCCTCCGACTTCATGAGGGCCAACAGGTCATCGCGACCTTCGCCGCCGCGACAGGGGTGCCAGGCGATCCGCCAACGCCAACAACGCCCGGCATGTATCGGGTGGTCGAAAAGGAGAAGGGACCCATCGAGAACGTTGCAGGGGTTTTCGTGGCCGACATCATTCTCTTCGACCGCCTAAACGGTGTGGGCTTGCGCTCGATACCCATGGATGCCGCGGGCAAGATCTTGGACTCGCGACGGGGTCAGCCGATCACGGCAGGTTGCGTGCGAGTCGGGAACTCCAGCGCCGTTTTCGAGTTCGCGGAGGTCGGGATGTGGGCGTTCGTTCGCTGAGCGCGATCCTCTATCGTTGCCGCTCGCAACCATCCCACGACCATGGAAGTGCAACGCGGTGGGTCGTAGACCCACCGCGTTGAGAACCGCCAGAGGCAGCTGCCGCGGGCGAGCCGCTCAGACCGGCAGCCGCAGCCGCCGGGTCCTCTCGAAGGGCAAAGCCCTCGCAACGTTACCTCGCGAAGGAGGCCTCCAACCCGAGCGCCAATGCCTGGCGCTCCTGTGCCGTGAGGCGCGCGTCGGGGTGCATAATCAGGTAGATGGGCAGCGGCATATTGCCCTCGATCACGGCTTCCGCCGCCTCACCGGCACCGCGCTGCGGACGGTTCCATTCCGACACGTTCAAGCGCTGGCGCCCTTCGGCGACATCCGAGGCAATGAGCCACGAGACCGGCGCAACCCGGCTGTACCAGAGCCAGGTGGTTTGGTTGCTGTGGCAATCGCCGCAGGCGCGATAGAAGGTGTCGCGCGTTGCGGCACTATCCCACTGCGGCTCCGCCTGGACCGGCGGGTTGATCCTGCTCACTTGCGTGGGAACGAATTGGATCCCTACGCCAAGCACGACCACGACCCCCAGAATGACAACGATGATCCGCCGCTTTGACGCTGACATGACGGTCTCCTCCCCTGCGGTCCGCAATGTGTGAGTCAGAATCGGCCCAGGTCCGCTGCTCTGCGGGCACAAGTCTACTCCCGAAATGTGTTCCGGTCGCGGATTGTAGCGGGTTGCCTGGCGGCATCCCACTCCCGGACGCGGCCAAAGCGTTCTAGGTACCTGTCGCAGGCCGGCGTGTTTGGCCAGGCACGCCCGCAGGGCCATTGCACGCATTGGGTGAGACCACTATGCCGAACCTGCATCTGACTTGGCCGCGAGTGGACGTCGCGATTACAATGCATGCACAAGCTAGAGGGCTGTCCCGAAGATGCGGGGGGACCATGTTCCATCCTGACTGGGTGGCTGGGATCCCATCTGCGGGTTGAGGCACTTGCCCTCCCATGTGAGGGCAGCCCGACGACGATTGGCCGGGCGGCCCGTCGGACGTCCGGCGTGCGCAGCGGAGATCATCATGCCCAGTCGATCAGGCAACTTCCTCCTGGCAGCGATTATCAACTCGCCCCTTCATCCGGTCTTGGGCAATTCGTTCGCGGTGATTGCCGTGCGCGGGCGTCGCAGCGGCAAGACCATCCGCACACCTGTCAATGTCGCTCGCGACGGGGACACGTTGAGGGTCATCAGCAAACGAGAGCGAACATGGTGGCGCAACCTGCGCTCGGGCCAGAGCGCTCGGCTTCGCCTGAGCGGAAGGAACCTGCAGGTGCGCGGCGAAGTGGTGGAGAATGCCGAGCGCGTGGGTGAAGCCCTGGCACGCTACTTTGTCGTCCGCCCGGGGTACGCCAAGTACTTCAATGTCCGTCTGCAGCCCGACGGCACACCCGCCGCCGATGATTTGCGGGCAGCCGCGGCCGGGCGAGTGGTGATTCAATTGCATGAGCTATGACCTGGGGAAGCAGAACGAGCAAGGCGGACGGTGCGCCAGCGCCGCTATTCGGCCGATTACCGCAAGGCGAGTTCGCCAGCCAGGGCCCGGGGCCAGCTCGATTTCCGCCGTGGATCGTGGGTTCAAGGGGCTGGCTTTCACCGTCCGTCTCTGTGCGTGACCGACCCGGCAGGCGTGGGTTAAGCATCTTGTGACCAAGCGCGACCCATGGATCCACCCGTGACCCAATCTCCGCCACTCAAAGTTGAGACTCTCTCCTTCCGCTACCGCGATCGCGGCAGCCCTTCGATTTCCTCGATATCCTTTGAACTTCCCGCGGGGCACATCCTGCTTTTGGCCGGGTCGAGCGGCTGCGGCAAAACCACACTCGCCCGGTGCATCAACGGGCTCATCCCGCGCTCGTACAAGGGCGAGCTTTCCGGCCGCATCCTTTTGCATGGTCAGAATACCGCCGGCTGGCCGCTGGCCCGCATCTCGCAGATGGTCGGGACCGTACTGCAGGACCCTGAACGCCAGATTCTCGGCACGCGCGTGCTCAACGAAGTTGCCTTTGGCCTTGAAAACCTCGGCCTGGCGCGCGCGGAGATTCTCGAGCGCGTCGACCGGGCGGTGGAACATCTGGGCATCGGCGCATTGCGCGATCGCGAAACGCACAACCTTTCCGGCGGCGAGAAGCAGAAGGTGGCACTGGCCGGCGTGTTGGCCATGCGGCCCAGCCTGCTCATCCTGGATGAGCCGCTCGCCAGCCTCGACCCGGCCAGCGCCCAAGAAGCACTGGCGCTGGTGCGTCGCCTGGCCGACGAGGGCATGTCGGTACTGATGATCGAGCACCGCGTCGAAGATGTCTTGCGCATCCGCCCAGACGAAGTGATATTCATGGCCGAGGGCCGCGTGCGCTATCAGGGGCCCGTGGCCGGCCTGGAGCGCGCGGTCGACTACCGTGAGGTCAAGCTGCCGGCCGAGATGGTCATCGCCCTCGCGGCACAAGAGCCGCAGCCGCACGCCGCCCCGCCGGCCGTCCGGCGCACGCTCGGGCAGTCCCGGCCGCCTCTTGTCCGGTTTGAAGGCGTGCACTTCGGCTACGACGCGGCCGACTCGGTGCTCCACGACATCAACCTGGAGATCCGCCCGGGCGAGGTCATTGCCGTGCTGGGGCCGAACGGCGCCGGCAAGACAACCCTTGTCAAGCACGCCATTGGGCTGCTCAAGCCCACGGCGGGGCGCGTCCTGGTGCAAGGGCGCGATACGCGTGAGTTGAGCGTGGCCCAGGTGGCAACGACGCTGGGCTACGTCTTCCAAAGCCCGAGCCATATGCTCTTCGCGCCGACCGTGCGCGAGGAATTGGCCTTCGGGCCCACCAATTTGGGCCACGCGCCCGATCTCATTCAGGAGGAGGTGCAGGAGGCGCTGAGAATCGTCAACCTGACAGGCCTGGAGGCCGATCCACCGCTGGCGCTCTCGTTCGGCCAACAGAAGCGCGTCAGCATCGCCGCCATCCTGGCCATGCGCTCGCGCATCCTGGTGATGGATGAACCGACGGCCGGGCAGGACTATCGCAACTATATGAGCTTCATGGATTCGATCCTGGCCATGCCCGGCTTTGAAGCTGTGTTGTTCATCACCCACGACGTGGATCTGGCCGTCGTCTACGCCAGCCGCGTCTTGCTCGTGAGCCAGGGCCGGATCGCGGCCGACGGCCCACCGGAGGAAGTCCTGGCCGATACCGGGCTGCTCACCCGCTGTCGTCTGGTTCCCACTTCGTTGCTGCAAGCCAACTTGGAGCGTCTGCCGCGGACCGGCAGATTCGTGCGGGCCGAGTTGCTGGCCCGCGTCTGACTCGGACGAAAGGAGAAGGCACCATGAATCGCAAGCTGCTCGGGGTCATTCTCACACTCATCGTCGTCTTCGCGCTCTTCCTCGGATTGGTGTACATCGGCGGCAACATGCTCGGTGTGGAGCGTCTCAAGACCGGCGAACGGTCATTGCTACGCTTCGCCTTCGTCGCCATCGGATTGGTGGCCGCCTTCCTTGTCTACGCGTTCACCAAGGAAAACAAGGCGTGGGCAGTGGGCACGCGCGAGGTAGTCTACATGGCCATCGGCGCTGCGCTGTACGCCGTGTTCTCCTACCTCTTCAACGGCACGGTGTTCGTCGTGCCCTCGGTCAGCCAGGTGGCACTGCGTCCGGCCATCTGCATTCCGATGTTTTTCGGATACGCCTTCGGTCCGGTGGTCGGCTTCTTTACCGGTGCGGTGGGCAACATGGTGGGCGACGCGCTGACCGGCTTTGGCCTGTACCCGCAGTGGAGCGTGGGCAACGGGCTGATCGGGCTCATCGCCGGCATGGCCATGCTTTTCACCGACAAGAAGAAGAGCATGGACACGGTGCTCGTGATCGGCGCAGTGCTGGCCGCGCTGGCCACCCTGTTCTTCTTCCTCTTCCGCAATGTGCCGAACACGCTGTTCTACGATCCGGCCAACAATATCTTCGGCGATCAACCGATGTCCATGCTGGCCGGGCTCTCGATCGTGGTCGGCTTCATCCTGGTCGTGATTGTGCGCTTCGCCTTTGGCAAGAACATCGACGTGGCGGCCGCAGTCACCTGGGGCATGTTGGGCAACCTGATCGGCC
>JAPLGX010000474.1 GCA_026389925.1 Chloroflexota bacterium | reverse complement strand
GCGCGTCACGCGTACCTGCGCATCGCCCCCTCGTGACCTGCCGATCCATTTCGTGATCTCTCCCCTCCTTTGAGAATGTTCGCATTCGCGATTGCCTCACGCCTGCGTGATATACTCGCGGTCAACCTATGCAGCGGAGCTGACCATGGTCAACATCGAGATTGTTTACTGCGCCGTTTGACATTACACCGACCACGCCGTCAGTCTGACGGTGGAATTGCTCAAGAACTTCGAAGCCGATTTGGCCAGCGTGCGCCTTGTCCCATCCGATGGGGGCCGGTTTGAAGTCAGCGTGGAGGGCGACTTGGTCTACTCGAAGATGCGCACCGGGCGTCACGCCGAACCCGGCGAAATCGAGAAGCTCGTCGCGCGGCGGATCAAGCGCGGCTGACCGGCACCCTGCGCGCCGCCACATCTCACATCGCGAGGCTCACGTGACCAAGAAGGGTCGTGTCTTTTCTGGCGCCCGGCCTACCGGCCGCCAGCACCTGGGGAACTACCTGGGCGCCATCCGCAACTACGTCGCGTTGCAGGAGGAGTATGACTGCGTCTACTGCATCGTCGACCTGCACGCGCTCACCACGCTCGACCAGTTCGGCGAATTGCGCGCCAACACCGCCGAAATGGCATTGGATTGGCTGGCGGCCGGCATTCGACCGGAGGCGACAATCGTTTTCGTCCAGAGCCACGTGCCCCAGGTCACCGAACTGCACACCATCCTCTCGATGTTCACGCCGCTGGGTAAGCTCACCGACCTGCCCACGTTCAAAGAGAAAGCGCGCATGCAGCCCCACAACATCAACTACGGGCTGGTGGGCTACCCGGTGTTGATGACCGCCGATATTGCCCTCTACAAGACGGACGTGGTCCCGGTCGGCATCGACCAGGAAAGCCATCTCGAATTCGCGCGCGAGGTGGTCCGCTCGTTTAACTACCGGGTCGGCAAACCGGTGCTGGTCGAACCGCAGATGAAGACCACCGACTACCCCAAAGTGCTCGGCACCGATGGCCAGCAGAAAATGAGCAAGAGCCTGGACAATCACATCGAACTGGCGCTCACCGCCGAGGAGACCGTGCGCCGGGTGATGACCATGGTCACCGACCCGCAGCGCACGCACCGGCACATTCCCGGTCGCCCCGAGGTGTGCAACGTTTTCGCGCTGCACCACACCTTCACCCCGCCCGCGGAAATGGCGCAGATCGAGCGCGACTGCCGCAGTGCGGCGCTGGGCTGCGTCGACTGCAAGCGCCGCCTGGCGGAGGGCATCAACCAGCACCTGGCCCCGTTCCGCGAACGCCGTGCTGCGCTGGCCAGCAATCCGCAGCATGTGTGGGAGGTGCTGGGCGAAGGTGCCGAGCGCGCGCGCCGCATCGCCGACGAGACGATGCGCGAAGTGCGCGAGGCCATCGGGCTGCCCTAGGCGGCAAACCCTCATGCGTGTCGTCCTACAACGCGTCCGTTACGCCCGCGTTTCGGTTGAGGGCACGGCCCTCGCCGCCATCGGGGGCGGGATGCTCATCCTTGTGGGGGTTGGGCAGGGCGACAGCGAGGCCGAGGCCACCTCGCTGGCCGAGAAGTGCGCCGAACTCCGCATGTTTGAGGACTCGCAGGGAAAGACAAACCTCGCCGCAGGCGAGGTGGGTGCACAGGCGCTGGTCGTATCCCAATTCACGCTGTACGCCGATACGCGCAAGGGCCGGCGGCCTTCGTTCACCCGGGCGGCCGCGCCCGAGGCCGCCGAGCCGCTCGTTCGCCGATTCGCCGAGGCATTGGCCGCGCGAGGCATCCCCACCCAGCTCGGCCAGTTCGGGGCGCATATGATCGTGGAGCTGGAGAACGACGGCCCCTTCACGCTCATGCTCGAGGCCCCACCCCAACCCTGACCCGCCGCTGGCCGAAGTTCATTCGCGCACGTCGTAGCCCAAACCGCGCAGTGCCCGCTCGTCATCGCGCCAGCCCGGCTGCACCTTGACCCGCAGCCGCAGGAAGACGCGCCGCCCACTCATCGACTCGATCTCCCCGCGCGCCGTGGTGCCCAGCGCGCGCAGCATCGCCCCGCGCCGCCCGATGACGATCCCCTTGTGCGATTCTTTCTCCACCACGATGGTCGCCTCGATGTACGCCGAGCCGTCCGGGCGTTCGTTGTACTGGTCGATGCGCACGGCCACGCCGTGCGGCACCTCTTCGCGCAGGTGCAGCAGCGCCGCCTCGCGGATGAGATCCGCAGCAATGTCCCGCTCGCTCAGGTCGGTGAGGTCGTCCTCGGCATAGAGCGGCGCGCCCTCCGGCAGCGCCGCAAGCAGCGCGCGCACAAGATCATTGCATCCCTCGCCGGTGGCTGCCGAGGTCGCCTGAATGACCGCCATGGGGAACAATGCCTGGTAGGCCTCGCGCGAGGCCTCACGCGCCGCGACAGGAACCAGATCGATCTTGTTGAGTGCTAGCACGACAGGTTTGGCCCGCCCGCTCTCCCCGACCCAGGCCGAAACTAGACGATCCTCCTCCCCCGGCGGGTGTACCGCCTCCGCCACCACCAGCAGCGCATCCGCTCCGGCCAGCGCCTGGCGGGCCGCCCGCACCATACCCTCGCCCAGCCGAGTGCGCGGCTGGTGCACGCCGGGCGTATCCACAAAGACGATTTGGCCTGCCGGCAGGCTGAGGATGCCGCGCTGGCGCCGACGTGTGGTCTGCAGCCGCGGCGAGACCGCAGCGATCTTCTGCCCGAGGAGATAGTTGAGCAGCGTGGACTTGCCCACGTTGGGCCGGCCGAGCAAAGCCACGACTCCGGCGCGAAAGGAAGGCGATGTCGGTTGGACGTCCATGACCAAGATTGTATCGCGAGGGCGGGCGCAGCCCACTCTCGGCGGCGTACAACGCAGCACCCGGCCTTGCGGCCGGGTGCGCGAACCCCCTCTCCCAAGGAGGTCTCACGGGCGCTTGAAGAAACTCATCAACTTCATCGAGAGCCCGAGATCGCCCGCCAGCTTGAGCTTGCCTTGCGAGAAGGCGGCCATGCCATCCAGCTTGCCGGTCACAATCCCCGCGAAGTCCTCGACGCTCGAGGTCAGGGTCAGGCGCGGGGTGGGCGCCGTGCCTTCAGCCACCGTGCACTTGCCATCGCCGAGGGTCAGATTGTAATTGCCGCCGCCCGCGCCGGTCAGATTCAACTGCACGATCGCAGCGACGCCGGTGGCCTTGTCCGGCAGGAAGTTGGCGGCCATGCCTTCGATGATCTGTTTTGCGGTTAGGTCTGCCATTGCTGCCTCCTCGTAGAGTAAGCCTGCACTATAGGGTCAGGTTTTCGAACACGCCCGCCGCGCCCATTCCGCCGCCGATGCACATCGTCACCAGCCCGTAGCGCAGCTTGCGCCGCTTCATCTCGTACACGATCTGGGTGGTCAGCTTGGCGCCCGTGCAGCCCAGCGGGTGACCCAGGGCGATCGCGCCGCCATTGGGGTTGAT
>JAPLGX010000470.1 GCA_026389925.1 Chloroflexota bacterium | reverse complement strand
CGCCGTATCCCCGGCAGCTTCTCGATATCCAGACCCCCCAGCTTACCCAGTCCCCTGTCGTAGCGCACGTTGCGCGGGTCGCGATTGTCCGTCATCCAGGTGCCGACGACCGAGTCGGCCGAGGTCACAAACTGCCCCGTCAGCTTCAGGTCAATGTAGTCGAGAACGTCCAGGAACTTATACGTGCGCATAGATGTCCGGCTGCTCCTCCTTGATCCACAGCATGTGCCCATAACGATCCTTGCCCGAGAGGGAGGGCGCGCCGCCGGTCAGGTTCACCCACTTTTGCAGTTTAGCGCGTTGTAGCCGCCCAGGTCGAGCCCGCCCCCCTTGTGCCGCCGCACCACTTGCGCCGCGCGCGAGTCGAGCCAGATCATGCAATTCATCAGGCAATTGCCGTCGCGGTCCACCGGCGCCGTGCCCCCACCCTGCGTGGACGCACACACCGCGACGACCGCCTCGGCTGGAATCAGCCGACGCCCAAGCAATCGTTTTGACGCGGACAAAATCCCGTTCCACCAATCCCGCGGGGCCTGCTCGGCACCGCCGTTCGGCAGAAGCATGAGACGCATCGGCTCGCATTCCCACCCGGCCACTTCCCCGCGCGTGGAGATGAGCGCAACCTTCGCGCTCGACGTTCCCAGGTCGATCGCCAGCACGTACTTTTCCGCCTGCGCAGACCGTGCATCGCCTCCGGGAGGGCGCAACCCATCCCTGACTGCAATGGCCGATCCCAAATCCTCGACCTGTCCCCCTTCGCGCAACGCACTACGCCGCACGCTTCATCATCGGCGACTCTTTGACGATCCCCATGAGTACGCAGCCGAGGGCTAGAAGGCCGGCGAAGATCAGCAGAGGCGCCACAAACGAACCTAGCCACTCGCTCAGCAGCCCCATGCCGTAGATGAATACGACCGAGATCTGACCCGCCAGGACGAGCAGCCCGTTCGATGTCCCTTCCGGTGCAGGATAGGTGATCTCCGCCCCGTATTGATACGCAACCGGGCCGATGCCGGTGGTGAACAACCCCAGCGCGAAGAAGGATGCCAGCAACACGCCAAAGCTCGGCCCGAGCGTGACCCCGAGGAGCGACGGCACCGCGAGCACCAACCCCACCACAATTATCAATTTGCGCATGCGCAGCTTGTCGGAGATCGGCGAGAAGAGCACCGCGCCCACGATCCCGCCGATGAGCATGACACCCCCGAGCGTCCCGGCCTGGGTGATCGACATACCGCGCGGCCGCACGATACTCTCAACAAAGGTGGAGATGCCATTGAAGATGCCCCCGCCCACGAACAGGACGTACGCCAGGAAGTAGAAATCCCGCGTGCGCAGAATCGAGCGCAGGCCGTCGAGCATGAGCGCGCGCGCCTCGAACTCGGGCGGCGAGGCCGGTGTCGGCGGGTTCTCGCGCACCAACACGAGGAAGATCGCAGCCGAGGCGGCGGTGATGACGCCGTACCACAAGTGAGTCTGCTCGAACCCCAGCGACAGGATGAGCGTCGGCGTGAGCATCTGGCCGAGGACGATGCCGAGGAAACTTGCCACTAACCCCAGCGCAACGGCCGTCGCCCGCTCTTCCAAGGCGAACCACTTGGCCGCCACCTTGGTGTTGGCATTCAGCAAGAAGGGCTGCGCGATGGCCAGCCCGATGGTCGAGACCATCGTCAGGCCAAAGCTGCGAATGAAAACGCCCCTCAAGATGGCGAACACGCCCAGCAGGATGGCCCCAAACCCGACCGCCTTGGCGAAGCCGAAGCGGTCGATCGCCCACGATGCTGGAAAGGCGAACGGGATGTAGATGATCATGAAGACCATCGCCAAGAGCCCAATCTCGAGGTCGGTGACACCATAGAACTTCGCCGCCTCGCTGGTGATCGGGGCAAAGCAAATCCACAAGATCTGTATGGTTACGTTGATGAGCATGAACGCGAACAGGACCACCCAACGGTAGCCGTAGGTCTTAACGCTTGCTCCAGGCATGGCATGGCCTCCTTAGGGGTAGAGGACGCGGCCTAGCCGCCCGTGCGCGGGGTGCACCGGCGGGGTTCTGCATGCGCAGGACATGCAGCGCGGACAACCGGTCAGTCAGCATAGTCTGCGCCGATTGTCACACTTCGTCATGTTATGTAGATCACCACCACCTTCTGCGCTTCTTCCTCGACGGGTTTCGGGTACGGGCCTTCGGGCTCTCTCACTCAACCTGGGCCTCGTCGCCACGGCCGCTCCGCTTCTTGAAGAGGTCGGTCGCGCATGCCAGGTAGCATACTCGTCTCCCCTGACATGCGCAACTGGACAGGCCACAGCGCGATTGGGTCGCACACGCGAATCTTGCGCTTGTATCGGCGTTGATTCGCCAGATTCCGGTGGTATCATAGGTGTGTAGACAGGCTCTTTGGGCCGCCTCTTGCGCTCGTCTCGGGCGCTAGCCTATCTGCAGAAGGGACGCTCGTGATCGTTCTTCCGCGCCTCGAGCGCCCCAGGTCAAGACCGCGCAGCGCAACCCGGCTCGCACACAAACGACACCCACACCAGGAGAAGCTCCGTGTCCAAGTCCACCGACGTGCAAGCGCTCTCCATCAATACCATCCGCTTCCTCTCGGCGGATGCCGTCCAACAGGCCAACTCCGGCCATCCGGGCCTGCCCATGGGCTGCGCCGCCATCGCCTACACGATCTGGACGCGCCATCTGCGCCACAACCCGCGCAACCCGAAATGGCCAAACCGCGACCGTTTTGTCCTTTCCGGCGGGCACGGATCGATGCTGCTCTACTCGATGCTCCACTTGAGCGGCTACGACCTCTCGCTCGCTGAGCTCAAGCGGTTCCGCCAGTGGGAAAGCCTGACGCCCGGTCATCCCGAGGTGGGGCTGACCCCAGGCGTTGAGGTCACGACCGGCCCGCTCGGCCAGGGCTTGGCCAACGGCGTCGGTATGGCACTGGCCGAAGCCCACCTCGCGGCCGAGTTCAACAAGCCCGATTTCCCGGTGGTGGACCACACGGTCTATGCGATCGTCACCGACGGCGACCTGATGGAAGGCGTTGGCTCCGAGGCCGCCTCCTTCGCCGGGCACCAGAAGCTGGGCAAGCTGATCTATGTGTACGACGACAACCGCATCACGATCGATGGAAGCACCGACCTCGCCTTTACCGAGGATCGCGCGGCTCGCTTTGCCGCCTACGGCTGGCAGGTGCTGACCGTCGCAGACGGAAACGACGTCGAGGTGATTGACGCCGCTCTGCGCCAGGCCAAGGCCGACCCCCGTCCCTCGCTGATCGTCGCCCGCACGCATATCGGCTTCGGCATGCCCACGAAGCAGGACACCTCCAAGGCGCATGGCGAGCCCCCCGGCGACGAGGAGCTCAATGGAGCCAAGACCAGGCTTGGCTGGCCGCTGGAGCCGCGATTCCTCATCCCCGATGAGGCCCGCGACCATATGCGCGGGGCCGTGGAGCGCGGTGCCAAACTCGAAAGTGACTGGACCGAGCTTTACGCCAGGTACCGCTCCGCGTTTCCGGATCTGGCTGCCGAATTCGACCGGCGCATGACCGGAAAGCTTCCTTCCGCGTGGGAAGCCGCGCTGCCCAGCGTGCCGGCCGACCCGAAGGGCGTCGCGACACGGGTCTCGTCCGGCGCGACAATAAACGCCCTGGCGCCGGTCCTGCCTGAACTGATGGGCGGCTCAGCCGACCTGACGCCCTCCAACAACACCTGGATCAAGTCGAGCGTCGCCTTCCAGCCCGAGGCGCGCGAGGGCCGCAACATTCATTTCGGCGTTCGCGAGCATGCCATGGGTTCGATCGCCAACGGAATGGCGCTGCATGGAGGCATCATTCCTTACGCAGCCACCTTCCTGGTCTTTTCGGATTACATGCGCCCGGCGGTGCGGCTCTCCGCCCTCTCGCATCTCGGATGCATTTGGGTGTTCACCCACGACAGCATCGGCCTGGGCGAGGATGGGCCGACTCACCAGCCGGTAGAACACGTAACGGCGCTGCGCGCTATTCCCAACCTCGTCGTACTGCGCCCGGCGGATGCCAATGAGGTGAGCGAGGCATGGCGCGTGGCCATTGCCCGGCGCAACGCGCCGACGGTGCTTGCCCTCGCCCGCCAGGCGCTGCCGGTGCTCGACCGGGCCCAGGTCGCGCCTGCCGCCGGCCTGGCCAAGGGCGCATACGCCTTGGCCGATCTGGGCCAAGGCAAGCCCCAGATTATCCTCATGGCCTCGGGCTCGGAAGTGGCTTTGGTCCTGGAGGCGGGCGCGAAGCTGGCCGAGGCGGGCATTGCCTCGCGCGTGGTCTCCTTCCCCTCATGGGAACTGTTCGCCGCGCAAGACAAGGACTACCGCGACTCGGTTCTCCCCCCGGCGATCAAGACGCGTATAGCCGTCGAGGCGGGCATTGCCCTGGGCTGGGAACGCGGGGTGGGCGAGGCAGGCGAGATCGTCGCCATGACTCGCTTCGGTGCCTCCGCGCCGGCCAAAGTCCTCTTCGAGAAGTTCGGATTCACCGCGGCCAACGTCGTCGAGACGGCCAAGCGCGCGCTCAGGCGCTCGGCACGCCCCGCCTAAATCGAGCAAGAGGCCACCTGCGACGGCAGGTGGCCTCTTCTTTTCCGACGCAGTGCACGCGTGCGGTCGGTGCGCTTAGAAAACAAACGGCACGAACCTCTTCGTCGAGCGCATGTATTCGCGATAGCTTTCGCCAAACCTCGACACATTTTCCCGTTCTTCAACGTAAGCCGTGATCAACAGGCCGGCAACCGCCACTCCCAGCAGACCCCCAGCCAGCCACCCGGGTGACTTGAGGTACGTGCCGAGCGCGAAAAGCATGAGCGAAAGGTAAAGCGGATGACGGATGTAGCGATAGACGCCGCGCCGCACAACCACAGTCGTTGTCTCGATACCGCCCGTGACGGCACCGTCCAACCGTAGCAGCGAGAAGCCGTGCAGTGCAAGCAGAAGCGAGCCTGCGAGCAGCCCCCACGAAAGAACCTGCCGCACGCCGAGAGGACTTGCGAACCAGTAGGGCGCGTTGGCCAGGAGCAGCCCCAAGATGGCTTCGAAAGCAACCAAGCGAGGCAAGGCATGGGTCCGCCCGCGTCGCACCACCTTCCAGAAACCCGCGATAAGCGCACCCGAAAGGACGACGTACGCTCCAAGACGCACAGCCGCGCTCCTATCCAATTGACGCCTCCAGTCAAATTGCGTCGCCGTTGTGGGGGCACCCTCACCGCCGGCCACCATGGCCTGGGACGTCTGCGAACCGCTCCTCCGACGCCAATCCGCGAGCGTTCCCGCCAATCATAATCGACGGGCCGCATCCTGAACCCCTGCGCGGACACAGGCATCCCGTTCTTTTCTCGCGTCTCCATGTGGGTCCTCGCGCGAGCCGCAGGGCCGGGACGTTTTCCTTCCGCTCGGATGCCACTGGGGCGCCGCACCCAAAGAGCGGAGCCTCTCCGAAGCGTTTTGCGCTATGATTAACAGACGAGACGTGGGGTGGCGCTTGGCCTGCGCGCCTCGCGCGCATCTCTCAGAACACCCTGCCCAACATTTCACACACAGGAGATTGAAGAGATCCCATGCGAATTGCCATCGGCTGTGACCATGCCGGGTTTCCGCTCAAGGAGACGGTCGCCGCGGTCGTCACGATGGCCGGCCACGAACCGCTCGACCTGGGCACGTACGATACCGACCGCGTCGATTACCCGGACTACGCCAAGAAAGTGGCGAAAGCAATCCTCGAGGGGCGCGCCGAACGAGGGATTCTGTTGTGCGGCTCAGGAGTCGGCGTGTGTATCGCCGCCAACAAAATCAAAGGCATCTATGCCGGCGTGTGCCACGACACCTATTCCGCGCACCAGTCGGTTGAACATGACGACATGAATGTCTTGTGCCTGGGCGCCCGGATCATTGGCCCGGAGATCGCCACCGAGATTGTGCGTGCGTTCCTTGGGGCCACCTTCTCCGAGGAGGAAAGCCACAAACGCAGAGTGGGCATCATCCGCGAAATCGAGGCCGGGAAGGTCTAGCGCCCTGCCCCCTCGGCCACGACCTTTGACAAGGTTGCGCCTGGCTGGTAGACTCGGCCACTGTCAGCCAGTCGTCCGGCCCGCGAGGCCGGATGTTGTTCGGGGCGACGGCAGCCCAGTGTTGGGTGAGAGGCGCCCCAAAGGACAATCTCGTGGCCAGCACTCAAATCAACGCCGAACCCCGTACGACTATCGGCAAGGGCATGTACGCGCTGCGCCAATCGGGCAAAGTGCCGGCCGTCATTTATGGGCCGGCCGTCGCGCCGACACCCATACAGATTGACGCTCGCGAAACAGCCCGCGCGCTCTCGCGAGTCGCCGGATCGCAACTCATCGACGTGATTCTCGAGGGCAAGGCACATTCGGTGCTGCTGCGCGAAGTGCAGCGCGACAGCATCCGCCGCGACATCTTGCACGTCGACTTCTACGAAGTCCCCACCGACCGCGTCATTCGCGTGCGCATCCCCATCGAATTCGTCGGCATTTCGCCTGCGGTGCGCGATCTGTCGGGCGTTATGGTCCACCTGCTCGACCAACTCGAAGTGGAATGCTTGCCCAAAGACCTGATGAGCCACATCGAGGTCGACGTCAGCGTCATCGCGAAGATCGGCGATTCCATTGCTGTGCGCGATATCAAGCTGCCGGAGGCCATCCGCGTCTTGATAAGCCTGGATGAGTCCGTGGCCACCGTTCAGCAACAGGCGGCCGAGGAAGTGGTCGAACCGGTTGTCGCGGCGGCTGTTCCGGCCGAGCCCGAGGTCATTGAGCGCGGCAAGAAGGAAGAAGAAATGCCCGAAGAGGGCGAGGCCCCGAAGAAGTAACGGGGTGCTGTTATGGCTATGCGAGGGCGGAGCTTGCTCCGCCCTTTACGTTCCACACCTTCGCCGTATTCTTTAAGGTTTGCGTAGGCGAAAGGTGTTGAAGTTATCCACAGGCAGTGCTAGAATAACAATCCCGTAGCTATGGGCGAGGCGTTGTGAAACGGGGCACATCTGGCGTGAAACACTAGTTCGGGGGACCCAAGACAATGCGCTGCCCCTACTGCGGCACCGAAGACACCAAAGTCGTCGACACAACCCACGATGTCCGCGGCGGCGTGCGCCGACGGCGCGAGTGCCTCAAGTGCAAGCAGCGCTTCAGCACCTATGAGCGGGCTGTGCTCTCGTCGCCGCTGGTTGTAAAGCAGGATGGCACCCGCGAGGAGTTCGACCGCGAGAAACTTGCGCGCGGCGTGCGGATCGCCTGCGCCAAGCGCCCGGTATCGGCTGCGGATATCGACCGTCTGGTCGGCGAAGTCGAAGCCTCTGTCCAGCAACTGGGCAAAGCCGAAGTCTCCAGCCGGGTTGTCGGCGATATGGTGATTGCCGGGTTGAAAGAACTCGACCACATCGCCTACATCCGCTACGCGATCGTCTACCTGCGCCTCGACGACCTGCGCTCCATTCGCGACGAAATCAACCGTCTTCTGCGTGAGAGTTAGCCCGCACACGGCACCGCGGGGTGCGCGGGCTATTGGTATTCCACCAACAGTCGTGGTCGGAGGATCGGATGTCCACTCGTGAGACGACGAGCACGCCCACCCGCAAGCTCAACGGCAAAGGCTGGTTGAAACCCGTCCCTCTCTCACCCAACGCGCGGGTGGTTCTCGAGAAGCGTTACTTGCGCAAAGGCGCGCAAGGCACACCCGTCGAAACCGTGGAGGAGATGTTCTGGCGCGTGGCTTCGAGCATCGCCGCGGCCGAGCAATCATGGGGCGAGGACCCGCTCCCCATCGCCGAATCCTTTTACGATCTGCTGACCTCCCTGCGCTTCTTCCCCAATTCGCCCACCTTCACCGGCGCAGGCACGCCCCTGGCCCAGTTGGCGGCGTGTTTCGTTCTTCCGATTGCCGATGATATGGGTCGCAACTCGGCCGGCATCTTCCAGACCCTGCGGGATGCGGCGCTCATCCAACAGACCGGCGGCGGCAACGGCTTCTCGTTTTCGAGGCTGCGACCCAAGGGCAGCCTGGTCAAATCCTCCTCCGGGCGCGCCACGGGCCCGGTGGGCTTTCTGCGCGTGTACGACGAAGCCTTCGGAGTGATCGCCCAGGGCGGCACGCGGCGCGGCGCCAACATGGCAGTGCTGCGAGTCGACCATCCGGACGTCGAGGACTTCATCACCTGCAAGATCGATGAGAACGCCATCACCAATTTCAACATCTCGGTGGGCATCTTGGATGC
>JAPLGX010000057.1 GCA_026389925.1 Chloroflexota bacterium | reverse complement strand
CGGGAAGTAGGTCTTTATGCGCGCGACGACCACATGCCGAAGTGCCGTCTCGCTACGAATCTGGCGCACGATGGGATAGGTCGAACTGAGCGTGACGATGACCGTTGCCCCCGAATCGCGCAGTTGGTGGCGCAGCTCGCGCGCCGTGTAGATTGGGTTGCAGGGCACGACGATGGCGCCGGCGCGCAGCGCGGCGTAATACGTGGTGATGAACTGGGGGCAATTGGGCAGGTGGACGGCCACCCGATCGCCCTTCTGCACGCCGAGCGCTTGCAGCGCGGCCGCGAAGCGATCTACGGCCGCATCGTGCTCGCGGTAGGTGATGCGCCGCCCCTTGAAGATCATCGCCGCGACGTCCGGGCAGCGGCGCGCGGTTGCTCTCAGCGCCTCGGGCAGAGGCGTCTGCGGATACTCAAGGCGGGGCGGGACGTGGGCTTCGTAGAAGCGGAGCCAGGGTTTGGCCTCGGTCATGGCCGCCTCCTCTCGCGGCGTGCAGCGCGCCTCTACGGGAACTGCCGCAGGATCAGCGGCAGGTAGAGGCTATGGACCGTTGCCCAGTAGCTCGCGGAGAACCTGGAAGTACCCTTGGATGCATCGGTGGCCGTGGCTGTCAGGTATGGGTACGCCAGGCCGGGCAGCGTCAGCGACCATGCGCCAAGGCCATCCGCCACGGTCGTGCCAAGATACTGCCGCCCCCGCTCGCCATGGAGCACGTTGCCGAAGACATCCACCGTGCAGCCGGCGCATGCTGTGCCCGCAACGTCGACGGATCCAAGAGTGGTCGAGGTGATAGTGGGCCGGAGAATGCCACCGTTTGCCTCGTCTCCAACCCACAGCTGCAATTGCCCCGTTCATGTCGAGTATGTTCTGGGTCACCACGTTTCTGATGGTGGTGTCGTTAACGATCTGCACTCCGATATCGGCGTTATGCATGATGACGTTGCCGGGGCCGATCGTGTTGTCTGCGGCGCCGTCGTGAACATCGACCCCTTTGTCACCACTGCCCAGGGCAATGGTGCGCCCACGATCGACACCGATGTAATTGCCGCGAATCAGAATTCCAGAAGCGCCACGGACATCAATGCCATCTTCGGCGTTACCGCCGATGACATTGCCCTGGGCGGAAGTCGGGCCGCCGATTGTCATGTTGCCTGCGGGGCCCCATATCCGGATGCCGCCGTAACCGTTGGGCAGCGGAAGCGTGCCTGAGGAATCCACGCCAATGGCGTTGGCCGATATCACCGTGCCAGTTGTCCCAGTGCCCTCAAGCTGAATGCCTCGATGGCTGTTCCCGGAGATCAGATTGCCCTCGGCGGTCGTTGTTCCACCGATGATATTGTCCGCCGCACCGTTTTCAATCCAGATGCCGTGATACCCGTTGCCCAGCGCGTTCATTCCAGCAGGATCGGTGCCGATGTAGTTGCCGGAAACCGTATTGTCTTCGGTCCCAGCCCCGGTCAGGGTTACCCCGTAATGGCCGTTTGCCGATATGATGTTGCGTTCGGCAACAGTATCTCCACCGACGGTGTTGCCCGCGGCTCCGGCCTCGAGTCTCACACCGTCATACAAATTCCCCCAACCCAGCGTCCCACCTGCAGTCAATCCGATGTAGTTGCCGGACACGATGTTGCCTTCGGTGCCGACCCTGGTCAGCAAAACGCCATGGTCCTTGTTCCCCGAGATGATGTTCCGCTCTCCCAGGCTGTCGCCGCCGATGACGCTTCCCTGCGGCCCTCCCACGCTTGGAGTGGTTGTGGCCTGCAATATGACGCCTGGCTGGTCGTTGCCGATTGCGGCGTCGCCGGTGCTGTTGAGCCCGGTGATGTTGCCGGCGACGATGTTGTTGTCGGTGCCCGGGCCAAGGATCTGTACGCCGCTGCGGGCGTTGCCGGAGATCAGGTTCCCCTCGGCCGCCGAGTCGCCACCAATCGTGTTTCCCGGTGCCCCGCCGTAGATGCGCACGCCGTGCCACCAATTGCCCAGATCGGCCTCGCCTGAGCCGTCCGTGCCAATTCGGTTTCCGGATACCGTGTTGCCGGAGGTTCCTGTGCCGTGGATCTCCACGCCGCTGTAGTTGCCCCCGGAGATCACATTGCGTTCTGCCGGTTCATCGCCGCCGATAAGGTTGCCGGTGGCTCCCCCGCCGATGAAGATCCCGTTTGCCAAAGTGCCCCGGAAGTCCGTAGCATCCGAGTTCAGTCCGATGTGGTTGCCTTCCACGGTGTTGTTAGAAACGTTGCCCAGTTCAAGCAAGTCGGTCTCGATATGGATGCAGTTATTCTCGAAAGCGTACATTGAGAGGCCGCGGATTGTGCTCCCTGACGAGAGCAGGACAAGCCCGACGTTCCAGACTGGATCTGTCGGGAGGTAGCCTCCGCCGATCTGGATCATGAGTCGGGCGGCACTGGCTTCGGTCGCCTCGGTCGCACCGGGCTGCGTGTACCCGTCGATCCAGACGGGGTCGCTAATCGCGGGCAGCGGCGCGCTTGTGAGGTCAATCGTCTTGACCCCGCCACCGGGAATGTTGAACTCGATGATGTCGAACCCGATCGAGGCGTTGGCCTGGTTAATTGCCCAGCGCAAGGAGCCAACCCCCGAATCGTTGACGTTGACCACCGTGTAAGTCTGAGAGTCGTACGGCGGCGAGTTGAGCGCCAATGACCCCGCACGGCAGCGGCAAGGACGAGGTGAGCGAGCGGCTTCATGGTGCCTCCTCCAAGAAAGTCGGCCCGGGCGCCGCGCCGAGAAGGGGAGCACGCGCAAGGAGAAGATCGGGGGGACGACGAGCACCTGCCCCGCTTGGTGTCGGCCAGCGCGCGGCTGAATGCGTGGGTTGTGTGGAACGCTTTGTGCGGATGATCCCCCAGGTGCGGGCGGCAAGGGACGCCAATTCTCCAACGCTAGGCAGGCACCCAAATAGGACGGCGGGGAAAGGGGACGGACTTCCTAGAGCCAGTATACTCATCTCGGCCCCGCGCGCAACTGGTGCGGAATGAGGTCGGGTGTGGTGGAACCTGTGCGCGGGATTCGAGATCTCGCCCACGCCCGGGCGTGTGCACGTGCTTGATCTCGCGTGCCGCATGAGGCGGGAATGGCCCGCCGCCGGGCAGGGCGTAACTGGCAATCTACCGGCTTGCGCAGTCCTCGTCTTGAATGTAGGCTATCCGGAAATCTGCGTGCTGCCGGAGGGATCCCATGAAGAAGCTTGACTTGCGCAAGGACTACAAAGAGCTGTACGCGGCGCCGGCGAAGCGGGTTGTGGAAGTGAAAGTGCCGCGCTTGAAGTTCATCATGCTCGACGGCGAGATCGAGCCGGGCGGGACGCCTTCCACTTCTGAAAGCTTCGCTGAGGCGATGATGGCGATGTACGGGGTGGCCTACACGCTCAAGTTCACCTCCAAGCTGCGCGAGCGCAATCCCATCGACTACCCGGTGATGGCGATGGAGGGGCTGTGGTGGGTGAAGTCCGGGCGCTTCAGCTTTGAGTCGAAGGAGCCGTGGAGCTACACGCTGATGATGGTGCAGCCGGCGCATATCACGCCAGCCATGTTCCGCCGCGCCGTGGAACAGGTGCGCGCCAAGCGCGGCGGGAGCCCGGTGCTCGCGAGGCTCAGGTTGGAGTGGTTCAGCGAAGGGCGGTGCATCCAGATCATGCACGTCGGCCCGTACGCCGACGAACCCCGGACGCTCGCGCTGATGGACGAGTACATGCACAAGCATGGGCTGCGCTTTCGCGGCAAGCATCACGAGATCTACATGGGGGACCCGCGGCGGGTGAAGCCGGAGCGATTGAAGACCCTCCTGCGGCACGCGGTGGAGCGGGACAGTTAGGTCCTGTTGTGGTGCCTGATCCCGGCATGTAAACAGGCCTCGGTCCCCGCCTTGAGCATGCGGGGAGTTAGTCCGCACTTCTGTGGACTTAGCAGCAGGGCGTAGCGAAGTACTCGGTGGCAGAATCTTGGAGCAGCACGATCAGACCGTAGACCCCCAGGATCGTCCCCAGCGGGAAGCACAGCACACTGAGCCCGGAAATCACGATTGAAAGGATGCGTCCCCACGTCTTGCGGGCGAGGAGCCCCGCCCCGGCGACAATGCCGGGCAGGCCGAGCACCGCAAGCAGGCCACCCACGCTTGCGGCGACGATGCCCAGCACACGTTCGGCCATCACGTCGCCCACGGCCGTGCCGATGCCGACCAGGAAGACGGCCAAAATCGCAGCCATCAGCAAGTAGATCAGGTTTGTCCCGATGAGCAGCCAGCCGAGCACCGGAACATGAATCTCGAGTTGGGATTTGGTGAAGGTGTTCATGTGTCTCTGTCCCTATCTTGGATGAGCCCGAGTGGCCGTCCACAATCGTACATACGCAACGAGCGAGCGGCCGGTTGCATTCGGTTGACGCAACCTGACTTGTGGGGACACATGCCTTCGCAGGCCGCCATCCACGCTATCTACCGGAGCATAGCATGCTGGGGACTACGTGGCATGCGGGTTTTGGAGGAACGACGCATCCTCCTTTTGCACGATTCGCAATAGGCCTGCCGCCCCACCACGGGCGGCGGACGTGGTCGTGATGCCGATAAGCCAATGGGGCGAAGGAGAAGAAACCGGCCCGGATTCTTGTATCCAGGCCGGTCCGTTTGTGACCGCGTGCCGCCGGTGTTGGGCCGGCGCATGCCGACGCGCGTGTCTCAGCCGCCTTGGAATGTCACCTCGGCGCTCATCCCCGCGCGCATGCCCTGAGGTTGCTCGTCCAGGTCAATAACCGTCTTGTACACAACGTCGCCGCCGAGCGCTGTGGCCCCGGGGGCAATTGCAGAAACCCGTCCGCTCACTTCCTCGCCCAGCGCCTCGATGTACACTCGAACGGCTTGACCCACCGAAACCTTGGTGACATCCCGCTCGCTGAGGTCGGTGGTCTCCACATGCAGCCGGCTCAGATCGCTGACGATGACGATGATCGCCCCGGGCACCGCGTTCTCACCGGGGACGGCGCTCACCAGAGCGATGGTGCCGGCAAACGGCGCTTCCAACCGGGTGGCCTCGAGCGCCGTGCGTGCCGCGGCAACGTTTCGCCGCGCCAATTCCAGGAGCGCCAGCGAGCTTCCAAAGGCGTCGGACGGCGTGGCTTCGCCGCTCAAGGCCTGCACATGAGCGCGCGCCTCGCTCAAAGTGGCGCCCGCCAATTCATAGTCGGCGCGCGCCGCTTCCGTATCGATGCGTGGTTCGGCAACGTAGGATTCGCCCGTCTGGCTGTTGACGCGAGTGAACTTCTCCGGCAGGTAGACTTCGCGGTACTGCTTCTGGGCGTAGGCCAGGTTCGCGACGGCGCGGGCCAGCGACTTCTCGGCGTCGCTGATCTTCTTCTGTTGTTCCTCGGATGGCGAGGACCCGCCCTCCGTCTTGGCAGCTGCAAGAGTTGCCTGGGCTTCTGCCTGGTGCTCCTCCCAATACAAGACTCCCGGAGTGACGTAGTATTCGAGCTTGTTGCGGGTCTTCTCGAGGTCGGCCTCCGCCCGTGCCACCGCTTGGCGCGCGCGCGCGAGGGCGGCCGGCGAGGTGAGGTCCGCCAGCTCGCTCTCTGCCCGCGCCAGATCCCTCTGGGCGGCTGCATCGTCCAACTCGATCAGAACATCCCCCCCCTGGACTACGTCGCCCAATCGAACACTGACCTTGCTCACCAGTCCGGTACCCAAGAACGACAAACGTGCTTCCTGGGCAGGGACGACTGTCCCTGAGGCAGTGGTTCCCGATCGATCAACCGAGGGTTGGGCGGTGGCGCCCGCGAGCACGAGGGTGGGCAGGGCCGAGGCGGGCGTGCCGGCCCCGCCGGTGCATGCCGAGAGCCCAAGGCCAATCAAAAGGGACAGGAGCAGCAGACGTCTCATGGCTTACCCTGCGGCCTTCTGCGGCTGCAATCCGTTCTCTACAACCAGTCCATCGCGTAAGGTAACGACGCGCCGGGCGTACTTAATGACTCGCGGGTCGTGCGTCGCAAACACGAACGTGACGCCGGTCTCCTTGTTGAGGCGGGTCATGGTTTCCATCACGAGTTGGCCGTTGGGGGTATCGAGGTTGGCCGTGGGCTCATCGGCCAGGATGAGCTTGGGCTTGATCGAGAGAGCACGCGCGATGGCCACGCGCTGCTGCTCGCCGCCGCTGAGCTGGTCCGGCCGGTTGCGCGCGCGATCCGCCAGGTGCACCGCCTCCAGCAGTTCCGTCACCCGCGCCTGGCGCTCCTTGGCCGAGAGGCCGTTGAGCAGCAGCGGCATCTCGATGTTCTCGTAGGCGGTCAGGGTCGGGATCAGGGCGAAGAACTGGAAGATAAAACCGATCGTCCCGCGGCGCGTGTCGGCGCGCTGGTTGCGGTTGAGCTGGCTCACGTCGCGCCCGTTGATGTAGACCTTGCCCGTGGAGGGCTGGTCCAGGCAGCCGATGAGCTGCAACAGGGTGGTCTTGCCGGAGCCGGAGGGGCCGACCAGCGCGCTGAACTCGCCGCTTTCGATCGAGAGACTGACGCCGCGCAGGGCTTGGGTCTCGACCTTGCCGATCTTGTAGACGCGGGTGACGCTTTCGACCTTTGCGACTTCCATGTGAGTTCTCCTTTGTCCTACCGCTCGGCGCGCAGCGCCTCGACCGGTTCCATGCGCGAAGCCAGCATGGCGGGATAGACCCCGGCCAGCAGCGTGACAATGAAGGTCATCACTGTCAGATTGACGGTATCGCGCACTGTAAGCTGGGTGTACATCTTGTCGGCGTACAGCATCCCAGTGATCCCGAACCCCGAAAAGTCTAACGGGAACCCGTACCGCGTCAGGTAGGCAATGACGATGCCGCCAATAACCAGCCCGAGCAAAATCCCGCCCACGGCCAGCAAGGCGGATTCGGCCAGGAAGATGGCCATCAACCGGCGCCCGCGCATGCCGATCGCCGATAGGATTCCAATCTCGCGCGTTCGCTCATACACCGACATGATCTGGGTGTTGACGATGACTGTGGCGGCAATGCCCAGCACGATGAGGTAGAAGAAGCTCATGTACGTCGCCGACAGGGCTTCCGTCTGAACGAGCAGTTCGTTCATGTCCTGCCAGGTCAGCACCTTGTAGCCGGGGGCCTGTAACGCGGCGATTACGGCGTCGGTCTGTGCTGTGCCCTTGAGCAGGACGAAGACCGTGCTGGCGCGATTCTCGGCGCCGGTGAAGGCTTGCGCTTTGGCCAGCGGGAGGAAGACCGTCAGGCTGTCGAACCCGCTGGTTCCGGTGTTGTAGATCCCGCGCACGGTGAACTGTTGCTCGTCGACCTCCCCGCTGGAAGTGTTGACCGACAGGTTCACCTTGTCTCCGGCCGAGAGGTCCAGACGCTGGGCCAGCGCCCAGCCGATGAGCACCCCCTCCCTGTCGTCAGGCGTCAGGAATTCGCCCTCCACCATTCCATCGCGATAGGGGGCATTGGCTGCGGAGAGTGGATCGATACCTACGACGCGCACGCCGGCCGATTCGTCTCGCGTGGTGACGAACCCGCTGGCATACAGCCGGGGCGTGGCGACATCCACTGGGCCAATCGAGGCGACTTTTCCAGCGACCTGGTCGGGATTCTCGATGAGGTCTTCCCACTTCAGGCTTGTCTTGGCCTCGTCGTACGATGCCGCCCGCACCTGCAGATGGCCCGATTGCAGGCGGATGGCCAGGTCGATGGCATCGCCCATCTCCCCTTGAATGAAGGAGGCCATCATCAGCAGCAGAGCGAGCGCCACACCCATGGCCAGGGCGGAGAAGAACGAGCGCCGGCGGTTGCGCCCCAGGTTGCGAAAGGCCAGTCTCAGCAATTGGATCATGGTGGACCTCACACGAAGTGCAACGCTTCGGCCGGGTCGCGCTGCGCCGCTTCGCGGGCCGGGATGAGCGAGGCCAGGGCGGCGATGATCGCCACGGTCAGCCCGCGGCTCAGCAGTTTGCCGACGCCCCAGCTTGGGTAGACCTTATCGGTGATCAGCGCTGTGTAGCTGGTCATGCCGGAGAATGCGGTAAAGTCCAACCCGACCGCCCGCATCATTGCATTGAACGCCAGCCCAAGCACGATCCCCGTGCCCACTCCCACCAGCCCGATCAGCGTTCCCTCCAGGATGAAGAGCAGCGAGATCTGCCGCGGCTTGAGGCCCATGGCGCCTAGCACGCCGATCTCGCGGGTGCGCTCATACACTGCCATCAGCAGCAGGTTGAGGATCCCGATGCCGGCGATGCCCAGGATAATCACGCTGAAGATGTCCATCACCTGGCCCTTGGAGGCCAGGGCGTACTGCAGTTCGGGGTAACTGTCTTCGAATGACTCGAGTTCGTAGCCCGGCAGGGCCGGCGACAACGTGTTGATCAATTCCTTCTCGTGGCCAATTCGGTCCAGGAAGATCGCCACTTCGGTCGACTGGCCGGGCAGGTCGTAGAGCGTCTGCGCCTCGGCCAGCGACATGTAGACGGATACCTTCTCGATATCGGCCATCCCGAGGTCATAGACACCGATTACGGTCATTGTCCGCTGGCGCATCTGCTCGTGAGCCGAGCGCCCGGTCAGGGAGATGCGGTCCCCCACTGCCACATCCATGGCGTCGGCTAGGCCTTTGCCGATGAAGACTGAATCGCCGTCGTCTGCGGTCAGAGCGCGGCCGGAGATAACGTTCTGTCCGGCCAGGTTGACCGCCTGCTCGAGTTCGGGTTCGATGGCGGTGATGCCCACGGCAAAGGCGCCCTCGCGGCTGCTGGCCAGGCCGCCGGTATTGATCCGGCGGGCCGCCGCCACCACGCCGGGTTGGGCGCGCACCGCCTCCAGCACCTTGGCATCATCGGCCAGCGGCAGCAGCGGCTTCTGCCCGGCACTCTCCCGGTAGCCCTGGGCATGCACCTGGATGTTGCCGCCCAGGACCTTGATGGCATTGCCGTAGATCGCCTGGTTGAAGCCGTCGACTAGCCCGTCGTACATCATCATCAGCGACAGGCCAAAGCCCATGGCTGAGACAATGATGATCGTCCGCCGACGGTGGCGCCAGATGTTCCGCCATGCCAATCGTAAGTAAAGCTTCATACTCGCAACTCCTCTCCGGGCGCGACAGCCTCAACCGTGAATCCACGCTGTGCGCCGCCGGTGCGAGAACGCGATGATTGTACTCCCGCGCGTCGATCCCAAGTGCATGATTTTCGCAGATAGGGGGCGGAGAAATGTCATGACTCGACCGCTCCGGCTCGCGGTGACAAACAAAACACCGCCCGGCGGCGGTTTGCTGGTGCCCCATGAGGGAGCTTGCGGCTCAGTAGTGATTCGGGCTTCTACTGGGGGAGCCGACCGACACTTACTTGGAGGTGCGCAGGAGGAGGTGCCCCCACGGGGATTCGAACCCCGGTTTAGGCCTTGAAAGGGCCGCGTCCTGGTCCTCTAGACGATGGGGGCAGGCACCTGCGAAGGGCAATTCTAACATGCGGTGCGGCCGCTCGCCATCGGCTGTGCCTCTTGTCTGCCGACACGCCGCGTGTCCGTTGAAGGAGATCGATCGAAGACTGCTCGCCTGTTGGAGCGCATCGGGTGTGCGCATGGAGCACGTGCCCGGCTAAGTGTCCGCCGCGTGTGTAAGGTACTCGATCTCGCTCTCGAAGAGTCTTCTCAGCGGGCGGGGCACTGCGCCACGGCGCAGGCAGCTGGCTGGCTCGTCCAGCACCTCAGCCAGCGGTGCAAGCGACACGAGCCCAGTCTCATTGAAAGTGAGCGGATGCAGAATGCAGTGGAAAGGCTTGAAGTGCCAAGGGTGAAACCCGGCTGTCTCGCCGGCTGCCTGCAGCGCGCACTTTGAATCCGAACGCAGGAAGACGCACTCCCGGCCGCCGTAGTGGGCCGGGTTAGGCACAACCTGGGCGGCAACGACCTCGCCGCTCGGCATGCCGGGCTCGGCCTCGCGCTCGGAGGTGAACCACTGCGCCGGGTCGCTGCGGCCGGCGGGCAACCATGGCGCGATCTGATCCGCATGGGCGTGCAGATCCTGCGCCTCAAGCGGGTCGAGCCACACGCCGTGCAGGCAGCATGCGCCTCCGCACCCGGGCCAGGCGCAGCGCGCCAGCGGCTCGAGCGCCTCGAGCCGTGGGCTCAACTCGAAGGCATGCGCGAAACGAAGGACTGTCATCGCCGCTTCTTCGCGGGTGCGCGGCGCGCCGTGCGCGAGACGGGGCTGGCCTGCGCGGAAAGCAGCGGGCGCAGGTACTGCCCGGTATACGATGAGCTCACCGCGGCCACCTCCTCGGGTGTTCCTTCGGCTACGAGCGTGCCGCCCTTGTCGCCGCCCTCCGGTCCCAGGTCGATGATGTGGTCGGCCATGCGCAGGATGTCGAGGTTATGTTCGATGACCACGACCGAGTGGCCTTCCTCCACCAACCGCTCGAGCACAGGGATCAAGCGTTGAACGTCTACCGCATGCAATCCCACGGTCGGTTCGTCGAGCACGTACAACGTGTGCCCGGCCGGACGCCGCGCCAGTTCGCGCGCCAGCTTGATGCGCTGGGCCTCTCCGCCCGAAAGTGTCACCGCGGATTGACCGAGACGGATGTAGCCCAGCCCAACGTCGCGCAGCGTGTCGAGCTTGCGCGCCATGTTGGGGAAGGCGCCAAACATCTCGCGCGATTCGTCGGCGGTCTGGTCCAGCACATCGGCGATGCTCTTCTCCTTGAAGAGCACCTGCAGCGTCTCGCGGTTGAAGCGCGTGCCGCCGCATACCTCGCACGGAACATAAACGTCGGGCAGGAACTGCATCGAAACCTGGATCTGCCCCTGGCCCTGGCAGGCCTCGCACCGCCCGCCGCGTACGTTGAATGAAAACCGCCCCGGCCGGTATCCGCGCACGCGCGCGGCAGGCAGCGTCGCGAAGAGTTCGCGGATCTCGCCGTAGAGACCTACGTAGGTGGCCGGGTTCGAACGCGGCGTGCGGCCGATGGGCGACTGGTCGATGTGGATCACCTTTTCGACGGCCTGCGCCCCCTCAATACGTTCCGCGGCGGCCCACTCGCCGGCGCGCGCGCCGGACAGGAGCCCGGCGTAGAGCACATCGATCAACAGGGTGGACTTGCCCGAGCCGGAAACTCCGGTGAGGCACACCAGCTTGCCGAGGGGAATGCGCACGGTGAGATTCTTAAGGTTGTTGGCGCGCGCGCCAACAATGGTGAGAGCCTGCCCGTTGCCGGGCCGGCGCGCATGCGGCGTCGGGGCGCTCAGTTTCCCGGCCAGCCATTGCCCGGTGAGAGACTTCGGCTGGTGGGCCAGGCTTTCGGGCGTACCCTCCCCGACCACCTCGCCGCCCTGGGGTCCGGCCCCGGGGCCGAGGTCGACCACCCAATCGGCTGAGCGGATGGTGGCCTCATCATGTTCGACAACCAATACGGTATTGCCCAGATCACGCAGGCGCGCCAGACTCGCCAGCAGCCGGCCGGTATCGCGCGGGTGCAAGCCCACCGACGGTTCATCGAGTACGTACAACACGCCACTCAGCCGTGAGCCGATCTGGGTGGCCATGCGGATGCGCTGGGCTTCGCCGCCCGAGAGGCTGGCGGCGGTGCGCTGCAACGTAAGGTAGTCGAGGCCGACCTCTTCGAGAAACTGCAGTCGGCCGCGGATCTCCGTCAGGATCGGCGCGAGGATGCGCTGTTGGCGTGTCGTCGCAAACTGGGAGCCGGCATCCTCAGCGAGCGCGGTGATCCACTGGCGCAGGTGCGCGGTGGTCCACTGGCAGACGGTGATGATGTTGCTTCCGGCGATGGTGACGGCCAGCGCCTCAGCGCGCAAGCGCTGCCCGCCGCAGGCCTCACACGTTCGCTCGCTCATCAATGCTTCGATCCTCTCGCGCACGGCGGCCGAGCCGGTCTCGCGGTAACGGCGGTTGAGCGCCGGCACCAGCCCCTCGAACGGAGTATCGAAAGAACCGCTCCGCCCCTGTCCGGTGCGGAAATTCACCCGCACCTTCTTCTCGCCGGTCCCGTAGAGAATGTGCTGCAGCGCCACCTCGCCCAATTGCGCTACGGGTTGATCCAGGTCGAACCCCTCCGCCTCGGCCAGCGCCTCGATGAGCGCGAGCAGACCGGCCGGGCTGCGATCGCTGCCGGCCAGTTCGAGCGCGGCGGAGGCGGCCTCGCTCAGCGGCAGGCTGCGATCGAGGATGACGCGTTCGAGGTCGATCTCTAGGCGTGTGCCCAATCCCTGGCACTCCGCGCACGCCCCGTGTGGCGAATTGAACGAGAAGGTGGAAGGCTCAATCGCAGGCAGGTTGGTGCCGTCGGCCGGGCAGGCGAAATGCTCCGAGTAGGTGGTTTCCCGCGGGGGGTCGAGGCGGAGATCCTGCAGCGTGAGATACCCCTGCCCGACGCGCAGCGCGGTCTCGATCGAATCGGTCAGGCGCGTCTCGAAATCAGCCCGATCGGCGCGCGCCGCCTCCGCCGCCGGAATCACCAACCGGTCGACGACCGCCTCCACAGTGTGGGCGCGACGCGGGTCGAGTTCCACCTCGGCCTCGACGTCGTACAGCGTGTCGTCGAGGCGCATGCGCACGAATCCCGACTGGCGGATTTCCTCGATGGCGGCGTGATGAACCCCCTTACGTGCGCGCACGAGCGGCGCGAGGAGCACGAAGCGCGTCCCGGCGGGCAATGCCGCCACCGCCGTCACGATCTCCTGGGCCGACTGGCGCTGGACCTCGCGTCCGCAGACCGGGCAGTGCGGGGTCCCCAGGCGGGCAAACAAGAGGCGCAGGAAGTCGTAGATTTCGGTGAGGGTGCCCACGGTCGAGCGCGGGTTGGCCGACACGCCGCGCTGGTCGATGGCCACCGCGGGGGAGAGGCCCTCGATCAGGTCGACCTCCGGCTTGCGCAATTGGCCAAGGAACTGGCGGGCGTAGGTCGAAAGCGACTCGACGTAGCGCCGCTGCCCCTCCGCGAAGAGTGTGTCGAAGGCCAGCGACGACTTGCCGGAGCCTGACAAGCCGGTGATGACCACCAGCTTGTTGCGTGGCAGGCTTAGGCTGATGTTCTTCAGGTTGTGTTCGCGTGCGCCGACGATGCGGATGAAATCGATGCTCATGTGCGCCTCGGGCCGAATCGACCTTCCATTATAGCGCCGCGAGGCGCGCGATTCGAGACACGGATGTGGATTGCGGGAGGGCCGGCTCTCCGCGCGGTTGCCGGCACCCTCCTTGCAGGCGGGGGCAGGGCGGAGATCAGGGCAGGGTTGCCGCGCCGGCCAGCGCCTCGTGAGGAGGCGGAGAACCGCATAGATGCCAGGCGACATCGACCCGAGCCGTGGCAACGGAAATCATCCGCCATGAGCTGCAGATAGCGGATGGACTATAATCCTCGCCGTTATGACCTCCGCACTTGTCCTGCTGGCGCTCATCATCCTCGCTCTTGCGTTGTTGATGGTCTCGGGCCGCGTGCGGCCGGACCTGGCGGCGCTGCTGACCCTGATCGCGCTCGGCCTCACCGGTCTGGTGACGCCGGCCCAGGCCTACTCCGGGTTTTCCGCCACAGCCACCATTACCATCCTGGCCGTCTTCATCATCTCCGAGGGTTTGCAGCAAACCGGCATCACGCTCGCGCTGGGCCGCCTGCTGCTGCGCGTCAGCGGTGATTCGGAGCAGCGAGCGGTGCTCATCACAGTGCTGGCGGCAGCCGCACTCTCGCTGTTCATGAACAATATTGCGGCGGCCGGGGTACTCCTGCCAGCGGTCATCAGCCTTTCGCGCCAAACGCGCATTCCCCCATCGCGCCTGCTCATGCCGCTTGCCTTTGGCACGATCCTGGGCGGGATGGCCACGCTGCTGACCACGGCCAACATCATCGTCGGCGGCGCGCTGCGCGAGGCCGGACTCGAGCCGTTCGGCTTGCTCGACTTCCTGCCGATCGGCGTGCCAATTGTGGCGGCCGGGACGCTTTACCTGGTCTTCGCCGGACGCCACCTCCTGCCGCGGCGTTACCCGGCCGGCCAATCGGCTCGCTCGATTCAACTGCGCCGCGAACTCGAGCAGACCTACGGGGTTGGATCCACGCTGTGTGAGATGGAGGTGCGCCGCGGCTCGGCCATGGCGGGGCTCACCCTGCGCGAAGGCGGATGGGCCAGGCAATTGGGCGTGACCGTGGTCGGCCTCTCACGCCACCAGCATGTGATCGCGGCTCCCTCGCGCGACGAACGCGTGGCCGAGGGCGACATCGTCTTTGCCCAAGGCTGCCCGCCGGCGGAAGTCCTGAACGAGTATGGGCTTGCCCTGCTCAGCGAGCCGGCCACTCCGTTGCGCCTGACCGACGAAGCCACGGTTCTCGGCGAGCTTCTCGTTTCGCCGCGGGCGCAGGTCATTGGCAAGTCGCTGCGCGACATTCACTTTCGCGAGAAATACGAAGTCAACGTGATCGCCATCTGGCGGCGCGGCGAAGCAGTGCACCGCGACCTGCCCAATCTTCCGCTGCGCGCGGGTGATGCGCTGCTGGTGCAGGGCGCGGCGGCGCGCCTGCGCTTACTGCGCGAGGAGCGCGATTTCGTGCTGCTCGAGGAAGATGCGGAGGCCGTGCTGCGCCCGGCGAAGTCGCGTCTGGCCGGGGTCATTGCGTTCATCACGCTGGGCATCGCTGCGACCGGTGTCCTGCCTGTCTCGCTGGCGGCGCTGAGCGGGGCGGCGCTCATGCTGGTCACCGGCTGCCTGACCATGGATGACGCCTACCGCGCGGTGGAATGGAAAGCGGTGTTCCTCATCGCCGGCATCTGGCCGCTGGGCATCGCCATGACCACCTCCGGCATGGCCGAGCGAGTTTCGGGCTGGCTGCTGCATGCGCTGGGCGGGGTGGGCCCGCTGGGGGCGGCCGGGGTGATGATGCTGGCCGCCACCGTGCTCAACCAGCTGATGGGCGGGCAGACTGCAGTGCCGATCGTTCTCGCGCCCATCGCGCTGGCCATTGCACCCAGCGTGGGCGCCGACCCGCGCGCCATGGCGATGGCAGTGGCCCTCGGCTCCTCGCTGGCGTTTCTCACACCGATCGGCCATCCGGTCAATACGCTGGTGATGGGATCCGGCGGATACACCGTGCGCGACTACCTGCGGGTGGGCGCGCCGCTGACGCTGATTGTCTTCGGCGTGGCGATGCTTGGCCTGTACTTCATCTGGGCGCTGCGATGAGCGCAGCCTTCGGTTTTGAAGTGGTGGCGCGCTGTGGCCGCGCGCGCGCGGGCATCCTGCACACCCCGCACGGCGACCTGCTCACGCCGGTGTTCGCCCCCGTCGGCACACAGGCGACTGTCAAGGCGCTCACGCCGGCCCAATTGGAAGAGGTCGGTGCCACACTCGTTCTGGCCAACACCTACCACCTGTACCTGCGCCCGGGCGAAGCGGTCGTTGCGGAATTGGGCGGGCTGCACTCGTTCATGCAATGGCCGCACCCGATGCTCACCGATTCCGGCGGGTACCAGGTCTTCTCGTTGAGCTCCATCCGCCAGGTGGACGACGACGGTGTGACATTCAAGTCGCACCTGGACGGCTCGCCGCACCGCCTGACACCCGAAGACTCCGTGCGCATCCAGGAATGCCTTGGCGCCGATATCATCATGGCACTCGACGAATGCCCGGCGCCGTACAATCGCGCCGTCAATGAGGCGGCCCTGCGCCGCACGCACGCCTGGGCCGAACGCTGCCGAGAGGCGCACCGGCGCGAGGACCAGGCGTTGTTCGCCATTGTCCAGGGTGGTGTGTTCGCGGACCTGCGCGAGCAATCGGCGCAGTACCTCGGCCGCCTCGCCTTCCCGGGCTACGGCATCGGCGGACTTTCCGTCGGGGAAACCAAGCCCGAGACTTACCAGATGCTCGAGGTGGTGGACCGCATCCTGCCGGAGGACAAGCCGCGATATCTCATGGGGGTTGGGGCGCCGGAGGATCTGGTGGCGGCTGTGGCGCGCGGGGTGGACATCTTCGACTGCGTTCTACCCACACGCCTAGCGCGTCATCATGCGGCCATGACCCGCACCGGCCGGCTGAACATGCTCAGCGCCAGGTTCGCCCGCGATGCCGAGCCCATCGATGCGACGTGCCGCTGCTATACCTGCACCCATTTCAGCCGGGCCTACCTGCGCCATCTGATTGGGAGCCGCGAGATTCTGGCGGCGACGCTGCTCTCGATTCACAATCTCAGCGTTCTGATCGAGCTAATGCGTGAGATGCGCGACCGCATTCTCGACGGCCGGTTCAGTCCCGCTCGCTTCCGCGAAACCGGCGGGGTGGCCGAAGCGTAACCGGACTCGCAAGCGCCCAGACCTTTCGACGATGGAGCCACGCAGCGCATGACCAACCTTCAAGCGATCATTCTCGGAATTGTCCAGGGCCTTACCGAATTCCTGCCGGTATCCAGTTCGGCCCATCTGGTTCTTGTGCCCTGGCTGGCCGGCTGGACATTCGAACCGCAGGCGGCGTTTGCCTTCGACGTCCTGGTGCAGTTGGGCACGCTGCTCGCGGTCATCGTCTACTTCTGGCGCGACTTGTGGCAGTTGTTTCATGCCGGCGTGCGGAGTGCGTTCCGCTGGGATTTCAGCCAGCCGGAGGCCCGTATGGCCTGGCTGCTCGTCCTCGCGACGGTTCCGGCAGCGGCATCCGGGGCGCTGCTGCGCGACCTGGTCAGTG
>JAPLGX010000203.1 GCA_026389925.1 Chloroflexota bacterium | reverse complement strand
TGCGCATCCCTGGTAGGGGATTCCTCGGTCGCGTCGCTCTCTCGGAATGACATCCCCGAAGTCTTGCGCATAATCTGGGTCTAACAGCCCTGTGACAAAAGCCGTTTTCGGCTGAAGCTTGCCCGCGGTGGCGGGTTGCCGGCTTGGTCGGTGTGCCTGCGCCGCCGCCACAGTCGCAACCGCAAGCCGAGCATGGCAGCATAATGACCAATCAGAGCGCCGAAATGACGAATCAGCGCGCAAACATTGACCGTAGCGCGCCCCGAACCCGCGCCAGCCTTGCGCATTTCGCTCTTGCCCCGCGGCGCCAGCCCGGTCAGGTGCGCGATCAGCTTCATCAGGTTCCAGCCGATGCCTTGAATCAAGGCCTTCTTGGTCGCATTGGCCAAGCCGCGCGTGTTGATGCGCGCCAGGCCTCCATAGAGCTTGGCGTAGGACCACGGCGCCTCCGCGCAGTGACGGTGTCGCATCAGCAGTTCTCGTCCGCCCGGGCTGCGCACCCGTTCGCGGTTGCGTTGCAGTTCCGCTTGATGCAGCGGGCGATCCACCGCTCGCCCTTGGCGCGATTTGGTGCACAGTCCGAAATGCTCGCAACGCCGACAGGTGCTGGCGCGAGCCACGTAGCGCAGTTTGCCGTCATTGCCCAGCCCCTTGCGCTGCAGCGAGTTTCCCGCCGGGCAGATATAGCAGTCGGATTCGGGATCATAGACAAAATCGTCGGTGCGAAACCCCGCCTTGCCCGCCGGCTTCGGCGCGCGAATGATGGGCGCCACCTGCTGCGCTTCGATCTCGACCAGGTTGTCTTCACTATAATGTCCGCGGTCGGCGGTGAGCGCTTCCGGCGCCAGCCCGATCTCCGCCAGGTTTTCCCTGGCCTCCTCCACTCGCTGCGGCAAATCCACGCTGTCGCGCAGGTCGCCCGCCGCCGCGCCGATCGCCACGATCACCCCGGTGTCCAAGTCCGTCGTGGCGTCCACCCGGTACGACAGCGCGGCGTGGCCATCCCGATGTACCGCCACCGCCGCCTCGGGATCGGTGGCGCTGACCCAGTCGGCGTTGGAGGCCTTGTTGGGGCGCTCGGCATCCTTGGTTGCGATCTCGCTTGTCGATGCCGGCTGCCCGTCCTGGGCGTAGAGCGCCTTCACGAACTGGCGGTAGGTGCAACCCAGCTCCCGGTGGCGCAGGCTATCCATCGAAGCGTTGGCGTCAACCAGCACCGTGTCCGTCGCCAGGTTCTCGCCCTTAACCAGGCCCGCTTGCTTCAGTTGCTCCAGTACGCGCATGAAGATGGCTTCGAACACCTCTTCCGGCCAGCGCTGGCGGGTCTTCACAATAGTGGTACGGTCGGGGGGGCGCTCGTCCAGGCCATAGCCCAGGAAGCGGCGCACGGTGAGCGAATCAGCGACGCGGAAGGAAAGCTCGCTGTCACCGACCACGTTCTCGAAGAATCCCACCAGCATCAACTTGACGAACACCACCGGGTCCAGCGAAGGCCGACCGATGCCGTCGGCATACAGTCCCTGCGTCGCCGCGCGCACCCATTCCAGATCCAAATGCTTCGCCAGCGCGTCATAGAAAGGGCTGCGGGGCAGTTGGGCATAGGGATCGTTGTAGATAAAGAGCTGCGCTTCGGGAGTGGACTTGCGGCCTTGCATGATAGCTCCCTGGACAAGCGGTTGACTGTATACTCTATTCGCCGCGAGCATGCAAAATTACTGCTCCCAAACCCCAAATAGCGGACTTTATCACAGGGCTGCTAAGCCCCTCCGTTTCCGAAATGTGTGAAATCCGTGGATAGTCTTCTTGGCCGTCCTCACCAGAGGTTCTGGAACGCCTCGCGCGCGGTCTCGCCGCGAACCGCGACGGTCTTCGCGTCAATCCGGCGTTTCCCGGCGCACTTCAGACCGTCGGCTCCCTCCATGTGCTTGAACCGCAGCGTTATCTCCACCGGCTTGCCGATGTCCACCGGCTTGACCACGCCGACCT
>JAPLGX010000123.1 GCA_026389925.1 Chloroflexota bacterium | reverse complement strand
AGCAGGGCTCGTCAATGTCACAGTCCCAAGCGTGACACTGTCCGCTCCTCTATGCTCAACATAACATTCTATGAACACTGCCTTCGGTCTCGCGAGAGGCTGCGCTTCCCCGGCCAACTCGCGGAATTCCCTGGCGCTCTCACTGTTGGATGCAAGATGGAGACGCCCTTGCAGGTCGGCAATATCCAGCGCAAATGGTATCTCGTCCAGAACTATGCTCTTCATGTCTTCGGCCTGGCAGCCTTGAACAGCCCACTGGTTCGCGCATCAGTTTCGCCATTGTATCGCTGTCCTGGCCGAAAACCCCATCCGCCCGACAACAAACCTCGATCGGACCTGGAACACACTCCTTGATGGGTCTTGATTGTCCATCGAGGGCCCCGTCTGCATGTCTTCCTTGGTCGACCGGTTGATCCGACGCTTACCCCCCTGTTGTTGTCACTGGAACACGTTGCCCTTCATCTCACCCTGCCCTCTCGCCGTTCTGTTGCTCTCGCGACAGCGGCCGACCTCACGCGCAGCAAAGCCGAACCTATCGTTTCCCGTCAGGGTCGGAATGACGCCTGGGCCGTTAGCGGTGGATGTGGTAGGCGGCCAGCACAAGCCACGCGAGGCGCGGAGCAGTCTCGCAGTCTCGCTATTGACCTCCAGATGCTCTTGGGCTATCCTCGGGGTTGATCTTGCCATCGAAGACATCCGGGCATGCGAGTATCGCGGAACTTCGGGCAGCCTCGCGAGCACAGAAATGGTGTCCGAGGCCCTTTCCCCAGGAGCGAAGCTCATAACCCGACGAGCTTAGGTTCCATGTGCCGGCGCACTACACGGGAGAATCAAAGTCGCAGATCGAGTCGATCTGCGACTTGCTTTTCGAACCATAGACCTCCGGGCTGGTAGCCTGGAGGTCCCCCGCTCCTCTCCGGGGGGCTTACCCCGACCTACCACACCCCGGACGAGGTTTTCGGCTAGCACAGCAGCCGATGGTCGCCCGACGCCTGGTTCTTGACCCACACTCAGCCCAGCACCATGTCTTACCGTTCGACACAGACGCGGTCAGAGTGACCGTGCCCGTCATGCCCAGATGAGCGACGACCATGGGTAGGCCAATTCATCCCGGGCAAGCTTCTCGGCAGGTTGCCGGTCCGTGGCCGGCTCATGGGCTATTCAGACTGTGTCTCGGACAACATTGTCAAGATGTGGCTTTGACGACGATTTCCCGGTGATCGACCTCATGCTTCATCATCACTTCGATCAAGTTCAGGATAGTTCCCCGCTCATTCCAAGGATACAGCATCTTGCCGATCCACTTCTCGACCGGCATTGTCTCCACGAGCAGTTTGAGTTGATCGCATGACGCCTCGTACTCAGCCCACACCCGCTCAATGGTCCAGGTGCGCCGTTCATCCGCAGCTGCACCATTGTACTCATCATATTCCGCCTCTGACGTGATGCAGCGGTAGTCGCCGCCCTCGGCATACGCGCGGAGCGACCGTGCCGCCTCCCCGTTCCACACACCGAGGTGTCCCACTACATCCCGGACGCGCCATGCCCGGTTGTCGTGGTGGACAACACGCTCCGAATCGATGCCAAAGAGCGCCAACCGCGTCTCTCGTCGTGTGACGTTGAGTAGGGACAGCATGAGGTTGCGTGCTTCATCCATATCGGAGTCCACAGTCCTCTCCTCTCCAGTTTGCGGAGTGCCTCATTGTCAAGATAGGTGCTGGCCAGCGGCCTCCTGCTCCGCTGACAGCCTCTCGGGCAACGGCCGACTCACTCTTGCGCATTCTGGCTGGCAAGGCACCTCCGACTCTCCGCGCGCCAGCCGGGCCAGCCTAGGAGTCTGTCGGAGTAATCGGTCGTAGAAGGTGACTTCCCTTAGAACGCACCCTTTCCGGTGAGGAAGTGGGAAGCGCACCCCATCACCAATCCCAAATCTCAGCCTTGGTGGGAGACAGATTCGCCCTTTTCCTTTTCTCCGACACACTCCTAGCGCACTGGGCCAGGGCTGCAGCTGGCTGTTGGGCAGCACCCAAGACATTGCTTACCAAATGCCGGGAACTAGGCGGTAGCGGACCTCCCGGACGAAGTCCATGTAGGCGGGCAGCTGGGCTTGAAGCATGCGATCCTCATACGACGTCCTGAGCACGCCGAGAAACACTGCGGCGAGTCCGGGGATCAGCGCCCACAGTGAGCCCAACAGCAAAGGTGTCCCGAGCGACTGTAGCATGAACCCAACGTACCCCGGGTGTCGCACAAAGCGATAAGGTCCGGTGCGACACACCGTCTGACCCCGATCGCTCTGGATGCGCACGGCCGTCGAGAAGTACGCGTTCGCTATCATGGCCCATCCTGCGAGCCCCAGCCCCAACGCCAGCAATACTGCGCCTGCGACATGCCCAGCGATGCCGAGCGGCCCGGACCAACCGAACCGCACATCCAAGCCAGCCACAAGAGGGAGAGCAAGATAAAGTGCAAAACCCCACAAACCACTCACGATCCTGTCCCAGCCCTTAATCTGCCCGACTCCGCGACCACGCTCTGCAATGGTCTCGGGACTGGTGCGGAGCAGGAATGCGCCGTTGATGGACACACTCACCAGACAGATCCCCAGGTAGACCCATGGCCAAATCCAGCGGAGTCGGCCGGCGGCGAGAAAGAGGATGCCCCCATTGAGGACAAGGAAGATCGCAAGAGTCCCGAGCCGTATGGCGATGCCCGCTAGAATGCTGTGATGACTCTCGGATGGCGGGACCTCTGATGTGGCGTTCACATGCCCTCCCGGAGAACAAGAAGTCCGGCCCACCGATCTGGCCGGTTTCACTGTTGGCTCGCCGCGCGCAAAGTGACCAACCACAGCACGCGGGTCATGGCTTCCAGACCCCAATTGAACTGCGTGTCAGGACGTGGAGTGAGTCAAGGCTAGAATGGTCCCCCGTGGTGCGAAGTGGCGGAGCGCAGATGTGCTGTCCCGCCCGGCTGAATCTTCTCCCTTTGGAGTCAATCCGGGGTGACCGAGCGTCGCACTTTTTGTGCCACATCTCACAATTGTGGTTCAACCCGGCTAAGTGCGCAAGCCGCCAGCGGACTGGATTAGAACATCTGGTTCGACGGTCAGCGCCAAAGTGGAATCGCGGAATGAATCATAGGTTGCCCATTGACGTCCGGTCATGTTTGGTCTATCGTCATACATGATCTTGCCATCGAAGACATCCGGGCATGCGAGTATCGCGGAACTACGGGCAGCCTCGCGAGCATGAAAGTGGTCTCCGAGGCCCCCACTTCAGGAGCGAGTCTCATAACCTGCTGATCCCAGTTTTGAATCCTATGGGCGTCATTGCCACCAACCGCAGCCCGTCGGGTTCGTGCCCGTCGCCCCTCGACCGATTCTTCCACCGCTGACGTGTTCGGATGGCGTTTTCGGCTACCACAGTTGGTCGCTTGCCTAGAATGACGCGTCGGGGGAGAGGATCCTGATCAAGGCAAACATGATGGCGACCTGGGCCGTTGCGGCCAACGCAGCTACGGCCAGACTTGCTAGGGCCCTGTGAGCCTGACCCCTAAGAGCCAGAGTTGCGGCGATGCCTTGGACCAGGAGAACCGGTGTGTACGCGAGACCTATGCTCCACACTCCAAGGACAACGAAGCCGGCCATCGAACCCACGACAGCCCAGCTGATAAGCAGGCCGGCTTGACTGTCAAGGAATGCGAGGGCGGCGCCGAGGGTAGGCAGGGCGACCATCTCAATCAGGTATAGCGCCGGCATGGGCCAAATATCCTGCTGGCTGGCGACTACCTGCGAGAGTCGTGCTGTGATAGCAAGGGACGAGGCCGCGCCAAGAAGTGCGGAAAGGCGCCTGAGTGATTGAGCACTCATGTGATGTGTGTGCGTGACTTGGTTTGTCTGGAGCCGCCAACGGCCTCGAGCTCAGCTGCCCGGCGGTTCGGGCAATGGCTCACCCATTCTCGCGCAACTCGGCAGGCAAGC
>JAPLGX010000187.1 GCA_026389925.1 Chloroflexota bacterium | reverse complement strand
ATCGATATCTACATGCCGGATATGAAGTATTCCGACGCGCGGGCAGGGCAGGCTTACTCGCACGCCGCCGATTACCCGGCCGTCAATCGGGCCGCGGTGAAAGAGATGCATCGCCAGGTTGGGGATTTGGTGCTGGATCGGGAGGGCCTGGCCGTGCGCGGGCTGCTGGTTCGGCACCTGGTCCTCCCCAACAACCTGGCTGGAACTCCTCAGATCGTCCGCTTTCTCGCGCGCTCGATCTCACGCGCGACGTATCTGAACCTGATGGACCAGTATCGCCCGGACTTTCATGCCGGCCAGCACGCCGACATCAGCCGCCCGATAACCCAAGAAGAGTTTGCGCGCGCCCAGTCGGCCGCCGAGTCCGCCGGCCTCACCCGCTTCGCTTGATGCTTGCACTCCGGGTCGTCATTCCACGCGCCCGCCGATGCCCTCGCTGGGCGGCCCTTTGTTGGGGACCAGGGGCGCGGTAGAATGCCGCAAGGCTTCTGGCTCGCAATGCCCCAGGCGCCGCGCTCAGGGATGCAGGTGAGTGTGGGAATGAGGGGCTATGACCACGAACGCGAAACGGCTGTTGGCCGTGCTGGCCCATCCGGATGACGAAACTTTCGGCACCGGCGGCACTCTGGCCTTATATGCGCGCCTGGGTGTGGGGGTGCACCTTGCCTGCGCCACGGCGGGCGAGGTGGGCGAGGCTCCACCCGACCTCAAAGGCTTTGCCTCGGTCGGCGAAATGCGAAAATCAGAGCTGCGTTGTGCGGCCCAAACGCTCGGCCTGACTCAGGTGCATTTTTTGGGCTATCGCGATTCGGGAATGCCCGGCTCCCCCGATAATCACCACCCACAGGCGCTGGCGGCCGCGCCCGCCGAGCAGGTGGCGCGCCAGGTCGCGGCGCTCATCCGCCGCATCCGCCCTCAGGTCGTGATTACCTTCGACCCGATCGGCGGCTATCGGCACCCCGATCACATCGCCATTCACAACGCGACGGTTGCCGCCTTTCGCATGGCCGGCGACGATAAGTTGCCGCTCGAGGGGCTGCCCGCCTTTGCGCCGCAGAAGTTGTACTTCCACACCTTCGGGCGCGGCTTCCTGCGCCTGGCCGTGCGGGTATTGCCGCTCTTCGGCCGAGACCCGCATCACTTCGGCAAGAACGGCGACATCGATCTGACCTCGCTCGCGGGTGTGGATTTCCCGGTGCACGCCTCGGTGTCGATCCGGCGTGTGATGAAGCTCAAAGAAGAAGCTTCAGCGTGCCATTCGAGCCAGGGCGGCGGGCGGATGTTGGGGCCGCTCGCTTTCCTCCAGCGCTGGCTCGGTGCGAACGAGCACTACATGCGCGCCGTCCCCGCGCCGGTGGCCGGGCATCGCGAGCGCGATCTCTTTGAAGGTGTGGGCTGAACGCCGGGGCTTGCGCGAAGCACGGATCGTGCCAGAAGTGGACATAGCACGCCTTACAGTTGCCCGCCGGCGCGTGGAATGCACACGCGTCGCCGCACGCGGGCACCGCTTATTGCGTGCCTCCGCGAGCTCGCGCGCCGACCGCCCTACCCACCGTGACGGCCGAGGGGTTCTTGCAGGCGGCTCACGCGCGACGGAGTCTCATCGCAAAGAGTGGCTGCCCGGCGATGGGGCAGCCTCCGGGTTGGCGGAAGACTCCCTCACCCATTGGCCAGAATGTGCCGGGCGATGACCATGCGTTGCACCTCGCTTGTCCCCTCGCCGATGGTCATCAACCGCGCATCACGATAGATTCGCTCGACCGGATACTCCGATGAGTACCCGTAGCCGCCGTGGATCTGGATGGCATTGCGGCAAGCACGCTCGGCGACCTCCGTGGCCAGCAGTTTGCCCATGGCCGCCTGCAGCGCAAACGGCTGGCCGCCCTGCTTGAGCCACGCCGCACGGTAGACCATCAGCCGGGCAGCCTCGATCTCTGTGGCCGCATCGGCCAGCATCCATTGAATGGCCTGGAACTCGGCGATCGGGCGGCCAAAGGCGTAGCGCTCCTTAGCGTAGGCTCGGCCGGCTTCAAACGCCGCCTGCGCCAACCCCACGGCCAGCGCGCCGATGCCGATGCGCCCCCCGTCGAGCACCTGCAGCGCCTGGGCCAACCCGCGGCCCGCCTCGCCCAGCAAGTTCTCCTGCGGCACTCGAACTTCTTCGTACGTGACAGCGTGTGTCGGTGAGCCGTGCAACCCCATTTTCTTTTCGGGCGGGGCAATCGTCAGCCCGGGCGTATCGGTGGGCACGACAATCATGCTCATCGAGCGCGTCCCGCCGGCCGGGTCGGTGCGCACCAAGGTCACGATGACATCGGCGAGACTCGCGTTGGTGACCCACATCTTGGCGCCCTGAATGACCCACTCTCGGCCGTCAAGCCGGGCGCGCGTTTTCACCCCGCCCGCCAGGTCCGAGCCCGCGCCGGGCTCGGTGAGCGCGAGTGAGGCCAGCCGCCCCGCTCCGCTCGCAAGTGGGCGAAGCCACTTATCCTTCTGGGCCGGCGTGCCGAAGAGCGCCAGCGCGCCGCACCCGAGCCCGTTGTGCGCGGCAATGGAGAGGGCCGTGCTGCCGCACGCGCGCCCGAGTTCTTCGATGGCGATGGCCGCGCTTATCGCATCCACGCCGGCGCCGCCGTACTCTTCGGGCGCGCTCAGGCCCAGGAGGCCGAGCGGCCCCATCTTGTGCGCCGCCTCCCAGTTGAACTCGCCAGTTTCGTCCACGTGCCGCGCGCGCGGCTTCACCTCCCGTTCGCAAAACTCGCGGACGGACTCGCGCCACATGCGTTGTTCATCGGTGAGATTGAAATCCATGGCGCCCTCCACAGGCGGATGGGTGGTGGCCGCGGCCCGCCGGAGCCGAGGCCGGCCTGTGCATGGGCCCGCACGCCAGACTCCGGTTTGCCGTGGCAGAAGGGACTGCAATGAGAAAGCGGTGGAGTGCCAGAGTGGGGCACGGCCGCTGCGCGCCGGGGCACGGGGCCGGGTCAACTCCCTCCGTTGGGTGGTGTGCCGCGCAGGCTCGGGGGAGAGCATGGCGCAACTCCCGGCCCGTGGGCCTCGCGCCCGCCGGGCCACTCCATGCTACGTGGATGATACACCGCGCGCCTGCCCGACGCGAGTCGGCCTGGGCCTGTGGCCCCGAGGGAGACGGCTGGGCGCACGAGCGAGTGACGCGTGGCATCCCCCCAAGTATGCAAACGGCCGCGGATACTCCGCGGCCGCTGAGGTCGAACGGGGCGCGTTCAGCCGCCTCCTGGCGTCTCGGTGACTGGAAGCGTGGGCGTCACGGTCGGACCTCCGACAGCCGATTCCCACTTGTAGAGCGTTTGCGGTGACCCGTAGAAATAGATCTCAAGGATGCGGCGGAAGATGGGCGCGGCATAGTCCGACCCCTCGCCGGTGTTCTCGACGATGACGGCGATGGCGATGTCGGGCTTGTCGGAGCGTTGCAGGAAGGTGAAGCCCGTGAACCAGGCATGCGGCAGGCGCGGCAGGTCTTGCGCCGTCCCGGTCTTGCCCGCCACGGCCGGCCAGCCGTAGAACGTGGACCGCGCCGTTCCGCCGGGGGCATTGGTCACACCGCGCATGCCCTCCTGGATGACGGCCAGGTTTTCCGCGCTGAGCGGAAGATGGCCGCGCACCTCAGGGGTAAAGGTGAACACCGGCGTCTCCTCGCCGTGTTGGATCGACTGCACGAGCTGCGGCCGGTAGAGCGTGCCGCCGTTGCCCAGCGCGGCAGCGAAATCCACGACTTGCAGCGGCGTGACCTGCAGCACCTGGCCGATGGCCATGTTCACCGCATCGCCTGCGACCCATGGCTCGCCTTGTTCGGCTTTCCAGGCCGGATCAGGGATGAACCCCGGCTCTTCCTCGATGACCCCGATGCCGGTGAGTTTGCCCAGCCCGTAACCGCGCGCCATGTTGGGGACGATCCATGGGTCGCGGTTGAAGAGATCCAACCCGATGTGCCAGAAGAACGGGTTGCACGATCGCATCAATCCCTGCACCAGGTTGAGCGTACCGTGCGGCGGCTTGTCCTTCTCCACAGTCCAGTCAGTGAGCACGAGGCCCGGGAGTTCGCGGAAGTAGCCGTCGCAGGTGTAGGTGGAAGCAGCGGTATAGGCTCCCGACTGGAGTGCGCCGCCAATGGTGATGAGCTTGAAGACCGAACCCAGCGGGTATTGTCCCTGGGCGGCCCGGTTAAGCAGCGGCACGCGCTGGTCGTTGAGAATCTCGGGCAGGAGGTACTGGCTGTTGAAGTTGCCCAGATTGAAGAGGTTCGAATCGAAGCCCGGGCTGGAGACCATGGCCAGCACTTCGCCCGTATCTCGGCTGAGCACCACAGCCGCGCCGGTGAGATGGCCGAAGGCGTAGCGTTCGACGCGCGCCTGCAGCGAGCGGTCGAGGGTGGTGTAGATGTCGTGGGCCGGCTGGCTCTGCCGTTGGGCAAGGGTCGAAAGCACGCGCCCATCCGCTGCCACCACGTACAACGTGCCCCCGTGGGTCCCGGCCAGGAAGGACTCGCCCCACTTCTCGAGGCCCTGCACGCCGACAAATTCGTCGCCCAGGTATCCCTTGGCCAGGTAATCGTCAAGCTGCTCTTTGGGCACCTGCGCCACGTAGCCGACCACATGCGACGCCAATCCGCCGCCGTAGTAGGTGCGGCCCTCGTTGCTGGAGATGCGGATGCCGCCCATGCCACTCAACACGCTGTAGCGCTTGCCCACCTCTTCGCGCGAGACCTCGCCCAGAGGGACATACCAATCCGGCAGGGCGTTGGCGTACTTGAGGCGAATGGTCTCGGTATTCATCAGGAGCAGCCGACTCAGTTCACGCAGCAGGCTTTCCTCATCGACGATTTCGCCCGGGACGATGCCCAGCGACAGGGTTTCCGATTCGTACGCCAGCGGGTCGCCATAGCGGTCGTAGATCGTGCCGCGCGCAGGGATGTCCGTTTCGAGCATCAGCCGCCCGCCGCCTTTGAGTTCGGGCAGGATCAACCCGTCCTCCCAGACGATGCGCCAAGCGTCGCCTTCCATCACGAGCGGCAAGCTTATCTCGCGCGAGAATTCGCCGGCCATGCCGGAGGCGTAGGTGATGCGCGTGCTGACATCGGCGTTGGGCGAGTTGACGTGCGTGGGAAGGATCTCGGCGCGCACCTGGGTGATCGCCGCTTTGCGGCGGAATTCCTCGTAGCGGGCAGCGAAGTCCTCAGCGCTGATCGCACTCCGGCTTCCGGCCGACAGCAGCGCATACATAGCATCGAAGGCGCGCTCGTTCCACGCAGCCAGGAACTGCCCGGCCACGCCGTTCGGATCCTGGCCAGCGATGATCGTCACCTGCGGCGCGGGCAGGCTGGGCGTGGCCGGGCTGAAGATCGGCACGCTGCCGTTGCATGCGGCCAGCGCGCCCGCGACCGCCAGAAGCGCAACGCCGAGCGCCAACTGCTGCAGGCTATATCGCAAGCGTCGATTGATGGGCAACGTAGCGATGATGGGCCTCACAGGCGCGGATTGTACCAGCCTGCGCACCCGGACAACAAACCGGCCGCGTTTCGCAGCGCGGCCGGTTGACCTCCCGAGTTACTTGCCGAGGACCATGCCCGCCGGATCAATCTCATGCAGCAGGCGGCGCTCCTCCTCGGTCGGCGGCGAGGTGACCTCCAGCGTATCGGCCACCTGGATCTTGAAACCGCTCGCGGCCTGCACATCGGCCACCGACACACCCGGGTGCATCGCGCGCAGCCGCAGTTGTTTGGACATCTCATCGAAATCGAAAACTGCAAGCTGAGTGAGCACGCGGTACGGCCCCGACCCGGCCGGCAGCCCGGCCCGTTCGCGCGCCCCTGGGCCGTCGATGTACCCCGGCGTGGTGATGAAGTTGACTCGCTCGACAAAACGGCGAGTATCCTGGCGGATGATGATGATGGTCCGCTGGGCCAGCGAGCCGACGTCATTGGCGCCGCCTGAGCCGGGCAGGCGCACTTCCGGCGCCTCCCATGGGCCGATGACCGTGGTGTTGAGATTGCCGTAGCGGTCCATCATCGCCCCGCCCAGGAAACCGAAATCCACGTAGCCCGCCTGGCAGGCGCTCATCACGTTGTGCATGCTGGAGGCGGCCGAGGCATGATAGAAGGTGCGCGAATCGCCGACCGAGATCGGCAGGGTGGGCACGCGCGGCCCCACCCCGCCCGCCTCGAATATGATCACCAGCCCCGGCGCATGCATGCGCTGGGCGAGGATCGCCCCGATCATGGGCAGCCCGGTGCCCACCAGCACCGTGCGCCGGTCTTCCAGCGTGCGCGCGGCCACGCAGGCCATCAGTTCCGTCGCAGTGTAAGCAGGAATGGAAGCGGTCATGACGGCCTCACTTCTTTTCGAGCCACGGCGCACGCAGCGGCTGCCGCAGATGCTCGACATCCGCGAGGTATGCGCGCTTGGCGTCGCCGCCAATGCGCTGCAGGTAGGCGGCGTAGTCGGGCAGGCTGTAGACGTATTTGTCAAAATAGTCGCGCGTGCCTTCCGGCGTCTTCGACAGCTCGAGCCACTCGCCGATGTGCTCCTCGTCGAAGTAGTACAGGTAAGGCATGTTGGTCGGATGTGCCCCGAAGGGCACCTCGCACACGGCATCCACCACGTAGAAGGGAATGGCGGTGAGCCACGGCCGCTCCTGGATGACCTCGTGCGCGACGATCTCTTCGGTCGTGATGATGACGCGCCGTGCCGCGCGCGCCAGCTCCCAATCCATGATCAGCGTGCCGTCGATCTGCGCGTTGCCGTACATGTCGCAGCGCGGCACGTGGAACACGGCCACGTCCGGGTAGGCAGCCGGGATCAGGCAAAGCGGTTTGCCGCTCCACGGGTCGCGCGCCGCCTTGCACGCACTGTGGGTGAACGTATCGGAGCCGAGCAGGTTGCGGGAAGGGATAAACGGGACGCCCAGCATGCCGGCCAAGAAGCGCCACTGATATCCGGCATTCGAGATCTCGCCGACCACGCGGCACGCTCCACTTTCCACCGCGCGACGCCCGGCCGGCGAAAGGCCGCGCAATTCCTGGGCGAAGGCGTAGGCCACCTCGATGCGATCGACACAGCCCGAGCCGATGAGCACGTCCGCATCGTGCACCGCCGTCTTGCCGGCCAACACCAGGTGCTGCCGGCGCTGGCGGATGATCTCGTACACCACGGCCATGGCTACGCGGATGTGGCCAAAGCCGCCCATTGCCAGGTAGTCGCCATCGTGAACGTACTCGCCCACGGCCCGCGGTACGCTCATGCGCTTGTCGCGCAGCTCGCGCGACTTGTTCTCGAGCACCCAGCGCCGGTTCTCGTCTGGGTCGTGCCAGCCGATCAGCTCGCCCTTTCCTTGCGCAAGCATCTCCATGGTCTGCCTCTCCCATCGCGGACCGGATGCCTCGGCGCGAGTGTTCGCCTCGGTGCCCGCGTAAGTACACCGGCCGCGCCCTTCGTGCGGGCCGCGGCCGGTCAGTCGGTTTGAGGATGAGCCCACCCGGGGCAGGTCTGCGACAACCAGCCGTGGTCGTTGGTGCGCGCGTGATGTGGAGCAAGAAGAGGACTGTCCGTCACTTCTCCCCGCCTGCGTCGTGCCGAGCTCTTATCGGCCAGAGAGCGCCTGGAAGAACACCTGCAACACAGTCTCGGCCGGCTTACCGTGCACCGAGGGCGAGGCGTCGCGCAATCCCACGGCCGGGTAGTAGCCCCACGCGACGAACCCGCTCACCCAATCCCGTGCGGCTGCGTTTGCCAGCAGCGCCTGATAGGCATTGGCCTGGGCGCTCAGGTTGGGAGCGGTGGCAAGCGCCAGTGGCGAGCCGGAGCTCAGTGCCTCCAGTGCCAAGCACGCGCCGCTGGCGTCGCTCGGGCAGCCGCTGGCGCCGCCGTTGGCCGAGGCGAAGGCCGCGGCAATAACGATCGGCTTGCCCAGCGCGCGCAACACGGCCACCTTGCCATCCAGGAGTGCGCCGGCGGAGGCGGACATTTCCTCAACGCTCGCGCCATCGTTCGCGCCCAGCGGCGATCGCACCTGAACGTAGATCTCATCCACCTCGTCCAGGAAGAGCGGCGGCATTTGCAGTTGGTCCATGAGCAAGAGCTCTACGGCCATGCGCCCACCGAAGTGATTGCGCAGATCGCGGACCAGCACCCGCCAGCGGATCTCGGCATCCGCCGGCGCGCCGGGCGCGCCCGGCATGGCCGGGACCACCGACGTGCGCGCCACCACCAGTTCTTCCACGCCGGCTTGCTGCGCGAGATCCGCATAGCCCACCAGGAAGGTGCGGTAGGCGGTGAACCAGGCGTTCCACCATTCGGCGCTCTTGGGGGCTGCGGCCCACCAATCGCCGAGCGAACCACTCAGCGGGAGAAGGTCCGGCGCCAGCACCGTGCGCAAGTCGGCCGAGCGCGCCGAGCCGATCTGCGCCAAGAGGTCCTGGCGCAGGGGCGAGTTCAATCCAGGCAGATAGACAAGGTCCGGCAGCGGCGTGACCGCGGCCGCATACCAGGCCGGGCTGAGCACGAGCGTGTTGGGTCGCAGCCCCATCAGATCCACCAAGGTTGGGTCGAACGGGCGGCGCCAAGGCGCGGAGGTCAACACCACACCGCTGCGGAAGTCCGGCCGCGTAGCAGGTGCCGCGAGAACCAGTGCCGGCGCGGGGGCATCGCTCCAGGCAACCCAGGCTTGCACCGTGTCGGCAAGCGTTTGCGGTTGGGCCAAGGGCGTGAACTGTCGCCCCGCCGGGTTGGCTCCAGCCGTGGCCGTGTCGTCGGCCACACCGCAGTCGCCGTTGCGGCAGTAGCGGTAGGCCACCGGCCCCGGCCATTCGAGAGGGCTGAACAGCGTGTAACTCCAGCGCTGCGACCCGGCGCTCCACATCGGCACCGGATTCATCCAGATGCCCGGGAACGGCGCGAATTGAATCGAAACGCTCTCCGTGGTCGGCGTGCCGGCTGGCACACTGGTGTCAAAGCTCACCGCTCCGCCTGCGGAATGCCAGGTGATCACGCCGTCGGTTTGCAGCACGTCCATCTGCGGCACGTCCAGCTCGCGCACCACGAGCGCGCTCGCGCCGTCGCGCTCGGCGTTCCAGAAACCGTCGCCCAAGCTGAACTTGTAGCGCAAGTGAAAGCCCACCGGAAGCGAGACCACCGCCACCGACGTTCCATCCGGCAGCGGGGTGAGCGTGAGGGCGCGTGTCGGCTCGATCAGCGAGCCGGCGGCCGCGGGCTGGAAGGTGCTGCCCAGCGAAAGCAGGTTGCCGACCAGCCGGACAGGCGCACCCGCCGGCGTATCGACCGGCAGGAAGACGTGCAGGGTCACCGACACGCGCGGCGCCGGCAGAAGCTGCACATCGGCCGGAGTCTCGGCGCCGTCGGCCACGATGGCTTCTTGCTGGAAGACGCGATAGGTGCCGTCCGGGTCGAAGTAGACCAGCATGTGCTTGCCGGCCGGCACCGAATCGAACTTGTAGGCACCCGCCGAATCGGTCCAGGTGCGCATGCCCGCCACCGAGACCATCAGGCCGGGGATGGCCAAGCCGGTGGCCTGGTCGCGCACCAGGCCGTGCACCCGGCCAGAGGGACGCGTGTAGGTTGTGGTCAGCCAGCGCGAAATCTGGTCATCGACGGTACTCGCGCCAGTCACGTGGAACAGGCGGTAATCGACGGCCTCGCCGTTGGGCAAGGCCTCCAGCGTTTCGCCCTCGCCGCGCAGCGTGTAGCGGTAGAAGACGAGCCGCCCGCGAGGCAGGTCCGCGCGTGCTTCCCACTTGCCCTCGCCCAGCGCCTCCATCTCGATCACCGTCGAGTTGAGCGCCAAGCTGGTCACTTCATCCAGCAAGTTGAGCACCACCCGCGAATCCGAGTCCGTGCCATCGGGCACGGTGACGATGAAAGTCACCGGCAAGCGGGCGGCGGGGGTGGTAGTGGGGAAGGGATAGCGCGTGGGTGCCGGCCCACCGCCGATCCCGGGAACGCCGCCGCATCCTGCCAGCAGCGTTACGACCAGCGCCGTCAGGGCGCCGCGCATCAGGCTGCGCCAGGTCACCGGCTGCCACTGTGCGATTCCAGAACGTTTCATCATCAATCCATCCATTGGCGCGGCACACGGCGCGCGCCCAAGTCAACGATTGGCTTGTACGCTGCGAGAGGTCCGCACCCGACGCGCGCGACGCAGGCCGGCTTGGCGTGCGGCACCCCACGGCGGGCGCTCTGGGCTAGCGGCTGTCGGCCGCCGACGGGTCCTCTGCCTTGTCTTCTGCTGTGGGCTCGAACATGGGCGCCGGAGGCGGCAGCGACTTGAGAAACTTCATTGTCACCGTCCCGCACTTGGCGCACTTGCCCCGCGCTGCCGGTCGCCCATTGCGGGTGTTGAGGTATTCCACCTCCACCATCGGGCGTTGGGCCTTGCAGCGTACGCAATAAGCTTGGATTTCCTGAGCCATAGGCTGCTGGCGGGCACTCCCGACGGGATAATAGCACAAATGCTCAGTCGCGCTTGGCTGCATGCGGCACCTCCAGGCGTTGGCTGAGGGCTGCAAACGGCGTGCCAGTGCGCGGTTCAATTCATATTGACGAGGGACGTATGCGGCTGCAACTTCGCGCGGTCGGTTGTATGTTGGCGCAATTGTGTATGCGGTCGCTTTGGGACTCGTCTAGCGGTGGTTCTCCTTCGGATTTCGACCCGCCTTAGCTCGTCAACCCCGCGCCCAGTCAAGATTGTCATCCCCGCCTGCCTGAGGCGGCGATCCAACAGGACAGACGCTTGCGGCTCTCCACGAATCTCGGAGTGTATCAGTCGCCGCGGTGCTCGAATCCCCACGCGGGGAAAGCTATCCCAAACGCGCAACCTTCCTGAATTGCCGCATTCGCGGGAATGACGATCAAGAGCATCAAAGCAATTCGATCCCGCGCTGCAAGTGACAGAGGCACGGAGTCATCTGCCTGGATTCCCACTTTCGCGGGAATGACGATTAGGAACACGATGCTCGTGGCCCCAGCGCGGTCAGTCACACACGCGGAAGCAAACGCGTCTTGCGTTTTCCTTGCGTCATTCCCGGATTCCCCGCGCTTCTCCCTGCGGACCAACCGCCAGAACCTTGGCATGGCCGGCGGCGCCTCTCTCGCGACCTCCGACTCTTGCACCCCGACATTCCACCTTGAAGGCGGCCTGGTTTCAGGGTATCCTCGGGCATGCGGTGAGCCGATACGGACGCGCGGGGTTGTCTCGCGCGATCTCGCATGGTAGGCCGGGTCGGCCACAAACCAACTCAATTCTGGAGGAGACTGGCAATGTCGAGGTTCGCTCATATCCTTGTGCTTGCCACTGCACTCACGCTGGGATGCAGCCTGACCAGTGGTGCCGCCTCACGTGGCGGTGACACCAGCATCTTGTTCCAGGATGATTTCTCCGACACGGGCAGCGGGTGGGACCGCACCACCACCGACAATGCGGTGACCGACTACGCAAGCAGCGCGTATCGCATCTGGGTCAACGACGCCAACAGCGATTATTGGGCTAACCCAGGCCTGAGCTTCACCGACGTGCGGATCGAGGTTGAAGCGACCAAGGTCGGCGGGCCGGACAACAACGACTTGGGGGTCATTTGCCGCTACCAGGACACCGACAATTTCTACTTCGCCCTGGTCTCGAGCGACGGTTTTGCCGGCATCGGCAAGACCAAATCCGGGGAGCAGTCGCTGCTGACGGGCGACAACCTGGCGCCGACGGATGCGATCCATCAGGGGAACAGCAAGAACGCGATCCGCCTCGACTGCCTGGGGAATTCGCTGTCCTTGCTGGTCAACGGCACCCAGGTCGCCACGATCACTGACTCCGACTTTGCCAAGGGCGATGTGGGTCTGATGGCGGGGACGTACGATGCCCCGGGCACCGATATTCAATTCGACAATTTCGTCGTCCGCGCGCCGTAGCCCGGCGCGCGCCTCCAGTCTCTTGCAGCGGCCATCGCTAGTCCGCCATACATCTCTCAGCGCCCGCCTTTGGCGGGCGCTGTGCGTTCCGCGGCGGATATAATCCGGCGTGGCCGCGGCCTCATCCGCGCGGCCCAGGTGAGCAATGCGCGTCTTCTTCGATACGGTCGGCTGCCGGCTCAACCAAAGCGAGATTGATTCTCTCGCCGCCGAGTTCCACGCCGCGGGCGACGAGATCGCCACGCGCCCGGCGCAGGCCGAAGTGATTGTGCTCAACACATGCGCCGTGACGCGGGAGGCCGAGCGCGATTCGCGCAGCGCCGCCCGCCGTCTGCATGCCCAAGCGCCTCAGGCGCTCCTCGTGCTCACTGGCTGTTGGGCCACACTCGCTGCGGGCGAGGCGCGCGCCTTGCCGGGCGTCAGCCGGGTGGTCGCGAATGCGGGTAAAGCCGCGCTGCGCGCCGGCCTGGCCGGCGAGCCGGGTGAGGCCCGTGCCGCCCTCGCCCCGCCCCCTGCTCCGCGCCGGCGCACGCGCGCTTTCCTAAAAGTGCAGGATGGCTGCGACAACCGCTGCACCTTCTGCGTCACGCGTCTGGCGCGCGGCGCCAGCCGCAGCCGGCCGCTGCCTGAAGTCCTCGAGGACGCGCGCGAGCTGCATGCCCGCGGCGCGCAAGAGATCGTGCTCACCGGCGTGCAGCTCGGCGCGTACGGCCGGGAGTGGGGCCGCGGACCGGCGCTGGAATGCCTGTTGCGCGCGTTGCTCGAGCACACGGATGTGCCCCGCCTGCGCCTGTCATCGCTCGAGCCGTGGGACCTGCCCGCCTCCTTCTTCGACCTGTGGGCCGACCCGCGGCTGTGCCCGCATCTGCATCTGCCGCTGCAATCCGGCGCGCCGGGCACGCTGCGCCGTATGGGCCGGCGCATCACACCTGAGGCGTACGCCCGCCTGGTTGACGGTGCGCGGCGGGCCATCCCCGATGTGGCCATCACGACCGATGTGATTGTCGGCTTCCCGGGCGAGAGCCACCTCGAGTTTGCGCAGAGCCTGCGCCTCATTGAGGAAATGCGATTCGCCGACGTGCATGCCTTTCGGTTTTCGCCGCGCCCGGGCACCGCCGCAGCGCGCTTCGGCGATCGCCCGGCGCCGAACGAGGTGTGCGCGCGCACGGCCATGCTGCGAGAGGTCACCCAGGCCTCGTCCGAGGCCTTTCGCCGCGCGCTGCTTGGGCGGACCCTGCCCGTGTTATGGGAGCGTGAGCCCCACTCCACGCCGGACGGCCCGCAGTGGCACGGCCTGACGCACAACTTCCAGCGCGTGCAATGCGCGGCGCGGGCCGGCCTGGCTAACCGTATCCTCCCCACCCGCCTCGCCGCGCTCAAGGACGGCGTCTTTCTCGGCCTCCCCGCCCCGGACCCGAGCGAACCAGCCGTTTGTCAGGACTGACCATGGACTCCCATCCCGAGTGTCTCTTCTGCAAGATCGTGGCCCGCGCCGCACCGGCGCAGATTGTCTATCACGACGAGTGGGTGACCGCCTTCCGCGACATCCACCCCGCGGCGCCGGTCCACGTGCTCATCGTCCCCAACCGTCACGTGGCGGGCCTGAACGAGCTGGCCGAGGCGGGCACCGACCTCGCCGCGCGGCTGCTGCTGGCCGCCGCGGATGTCGCCCACCGGGAGGGCGTGCACCAAAGCGGTTACCGCGTGATCATCAACACCGGCGCCGATTCCGGACAAATCGTTCTCCATTTGCACCTGCATCTCATTGGCGGCCAGCACATGCGCTATCCGATCGGCTGAGCCTGCCTGCCATCCACCTCGCCCAGGCGGTATAATCGCCCCCGATCTCGCAGAAAGGACCTTGGGCAGCGGAATGATCGACGTCAACGATTTGCGCAAAGGGGTTACCTTCGAATTCGACGGGCACCTGTACAAAGTTCTCGAGTACTCGCACAACAAGCCCGGCCGCGGCAATGCCACCATTCGCACCCGCGTGCGCGACCTGCGCACCGGCGGCACGATGGAACGCACCTTCCAATCCGGCGATCGTGTGCAGGACATCCGCCTCGACCACCACATGGCCACCTTCCTGTACGCCGACGAGAACTTTCTGCATTTCATGGATAGCCAGACCTACGAGCAATCGCCCATCGCCCGGGCGGTGATCGGCGAGGGCGAGGGCTTCATTAGGGAAGGGCTCGAAGTCAAACTCACCTTCTTCAACGGTGAACACCTGGATGTCGAACTGCCGGCCTCCGTCGACCTGAAAGTAGTCCAGGCCGACGTGGGGGTGAAGGGCGATACCGCGACCGGGGCCACCAAGTCGGTGACCACCGAAACAGGCCTCAAGGTGTCGGTTCCCTTGTTCGTCAACGCCGGTGATGTGATCCGGGTGGACACCCGCAACGGGGCCTACCTGACCCGCGTGTGACAGCCGGGAACGGCCCAGGCGACCAGCCCAGGCCAGCCTGCGCCGCACGCGCGGACACTCAACGCGATGCACACACCTGCCGGCACTGAGTGCCGCTACTACTTCAAGGACTACTTCCGCGGCCGCGATCGGCGCGAGTGCCGCCTGCTGCCGGCCGCGGCGGCTCACGAGTGGCGCCCGGAACTGTGCGGCGGCTGCCCGGTGCCGCGCATCCTGCTGGCCAATGCCTGTCCGAATCTCGTGCTGGCGGCCAGCGTGCGCACCACCTGGCTCGGTTTGGGGCGCCGTATGGAAACCACCGCCCGCTGCCACAAGAGCGGTGACGCGGTGCGCGAACCGGAAATCGGTTGCGGCCAATGTCACCTCGAATTCGAGAAGATGCGCCTGGGGCCGGACTCCCGCCGATGATCTCGACGCTGCTTTGCGACCTCGATAACACGCTGCTGGCCAACGACATGCGGCGATTCCTCAGGGCGTACCTGGCGCTGCTGGGCGAGCACCTGGCGGCCTCCGCCGAACCGGAACGCATGGTCGAAGCGCTTATGGCGGGCACGCAAGCCATGCTGGCCAATGAGCGCCCCGAGCGAACGCTGCGCCAGGTGTTCGACGAGGTCTTCTACCCTTCGCTCCACCTCGACCCCCAGGCCGTGCGGGGGCCCATCGAAGATTTCTACGTGCGGCACTTTCCAGAGCTGCGCATTCACACCCAACCCGTGGCCATGGCTCCCGAGCTGGTGCGCCTGGCCTTCGAGCGCAAGTGGAAGGTGGCGGTGGTGACCAACCCGCTCTTTCCTCGCACGGCCATCGAGCAACGTCTGGATTGGGCGGGCCTTTCGCCGCGGGCCAATCCCTATGATCTGATCACGTCCTACGAGGAGTCGCACTTCGCCAAGCCGCACCCCGAGTACTTCGCCGAGGCCTTGGCCTACCTGGGCTCGCAGCCGGAGGAGGCATTGCTCGTGGGCGACGACCTGGAGATGGACATCCGCCCGGCGCAGCGCCTCGGCCTGCGCACATTCTGGGTGACCGGCGAAACGCATCGTAGCGGTGACGGGAGGCTGAGCGCCGGCTCGCTGGCCGATTTGTATGAGGCGCTGCTCGAAGACGCGGACAAGTGCGGGCAGATCAACCCGCCCGACCCGATGGCCCTGCCGCACGTGCTACGGGGTCATCTGGGCGCTGTGCTCACAGCCTTTGCCAGGTCTACGGCATGGTCCATCGGTCCGCTCGACGCCGATTGGGGCCCCACCGAGATTGCCTGCCATCTACGCGATGTCGAACGCGAGATCACCCAGCCGCGCATCGAAATGCTCACCCGCAGCGAGAATCCTTTCCTTCCGGCAATCGAATCCGACCTGTGGGCCGAGCAGCGAAACTATCGCGCGCAGGACGGCCCGGCCGCACTTCAGGCGTTTGTCGAGGCGCGCAGCCGGACGGTGGAGTTGCTGCATGGCCTGCCGCCGCAGACCTGGCAGCGTCCCGGGCGGCACGCCATCTTCGGTCCCACGACCCTGGCCGAGCAGGTCTCGTTTATCGCCCGCCACGATATGATGCACCTGGATCAAATGCACGCGCGGCCAGCGGACTGAGCCGTATGCACTCGCCCGGCGCCGCCCGTCATACCGCTTGCCCTCCCCCAGTGCTATGCTATAATCCATCAAACCCCACTGAACTGACCTGTGGAGGGAGGTGAGTCCTCAGCGCAAAGACAGCGTCGATTCCGTATCGCCAGCGAATGCACCCGACCTTTGT
>JAPLGX010000300.1 GCA_026389925.1 Chloroflexota bacterium | reverse complement strand
GGCGGCCATCCCGAGACACGCGGGGTCGTCTCTTCCTGTTCATACGCGGCACGCCAGCACGGTGTGCGCTCGGCCATGCCCATGGCTCGGGCAATCCGGCTTTGCCCCGGGCTCAGGGTCGTCCCGTCGCGCCATGGCTACTATGGTGAACTTTCGGATCAGGTGATGGAACGCCTCGGAGATCTGACTCCGCTGGTCGAGCCGCTCTCGATCGACGAGGCTTTCCTCGATGTCTCGGATCTCCCCGACCCGCCGCGGGAAATTGCCGAGCGGCTGCAGGCGCGCATCTTTGGCGAATTGCAGCTCCCCGCTTCGCTGGGCGCGGCCAGCAACAAACTGGTCGCCAAGATAGCCACCGACGTTGGCAAGACAGCCAACCGCGGCCCCAACGCGCCGATGGCCATTACCGTTGTTCCTCCCGGGGAGGAGGCAGCCTTTTTGGCACCGCTGCCGGTGGAAGCCTTGTGGGGCGTAGGGCCCAAGACTGCAGCGCACCTGAACCAGTTTGGCATTCGCACCATCGGCGACCTGGCCGCTCGCCCGGAACTCGCGCTGGCAGAAGACCTGGGCCAGGTGGGGCATGAGTTGTGGCTGCGTGCCCAGGGGCGCGACGATGACCCGGTCGTGACCGAATGGGCCGCCAAGTCAGTGAGTCAGGAGACGACTTTTGCGCGAGATGTGGCCGACCGGCAGGAGCTTATTCGGACTCTGCGCCGCCTGGCCGATCGCGTGGCGCGCCGGCTGCGCGCCGACGACCTGGCCGGAGCAACAGTGAAGATCAAGCTGCGCTGGTCCGATTTCACGACCTTAACCCGCCAGGCGACGCTGCCGCAGCCAACAGACCTTGACAATCAGATCTATGCCACGGCCCTGCAGCTTTTCGAACGGGCGTGGGTCCCGGCAAGGCCGGTGCGCCTCATCGGGGTTGGGGTCACCGGGCTGGGGCCGGCCGCCCGCCAGCTCGTACTGTGGAACGAGGCCGGCGAGAAGGAGCGCAAGCTGGTGGCGGCCGTTGATGCATTGCGCGAACGGTTCGGAGATTCGGTCATCCGGCGCGGAAGCAACCTGCCTGCAGAAGACGAGTGATCTGGCAATCGTGGAGGAGCCGATGGATGTTGTATTTGTTCAGGTTCACGTTAAGCCCAAAGCCGTTGCGGCCTTCCTCGAGGCGACGCGAGAGAACGCCCGGCACAGCCAGCAGGAACCGGGCATCGCCCGATTCGAGGTCTACCAACAGAACGAAGACCCCACGCACTTCATTCTGCTCGAGGCCTATCGCACAGCCGAGGGCCCGGCCCGGCATCAGGGCACCCCGCACTACCTCAAGTGGCGCGAGGCCGTGGCTTCAATGATGGCCGAACCGCGCGCGAAAGTTGTCTATCAGAACCGCCATCCGAGCGACGAGGGGATGTGATGACGCTATCCTTTGAGTTTGCGACCGCCGCGCGCATTCTCTTCGGCACCGGGACCGTCAACCAGGTCGCGGAGCTCGCGCGCGGTCTGGGTCGCAAGGCATTGGTGGTTCACGGCGCGCGAGCGGCCCGCGCGCAAGCGCTGCAGGCAGCGCTGGAAGAGGCGGGAATTGCCTGTGGGATGTTTTCGGTTCCGGGCGAGCCGACGATTCAGATGGCGGACGAGGGAGCCTACGCGGCCCGCCAGGCCGGCTGCGACCTGGTCATCGGCATCGGCGGCGGCAGCGTCCTGGATGGCGCCAAGGCTGTGGCGGCGCTGGCCACCAATCCCGGCCCTGCGCTCGATTACATGGAAGTGATCGGGCGCGGCTTGCCCGTCCGCGTGCTTCCCCTGCCCTTCATCGCCATCCCCACCACGGCCGGCACCGGCACCGAGGTGACGCGCAACACCGTGCTGCTTTCGCCCGAACACCGGGTCAAGGTGAGCATCCGCCACCCGCTCCTTCTGCCGCGGGTTGCGGTGGTCGATCCCGAGTTGACCTACAGCGCGCCTCCGGCCGTCACGGCCGCCGCGGGGATGGACGCGCTTACTCAACTCATCGAGCCGTTCCTCTCCATTCGCGCCAACCCGCTCACCGACGGCCTGGCCCGCGAAGGGATGCGCCGTGTGGCGCGCTCTCTCGAGCGGGCCTACACCTCGGGCAGCGACCCCGAGGCCCGCGAAGATATGGCCCTGGCCTCCCTCTTCGGCGGGCTCTCCCTGGCCAACTCGGGGCTGGGCGTAGTGCACGGCATTTCCGGACCACTGGGCGGGATGTTCGCGGCGCCGCACGGCGCGGCGTGCGCGCAAATCCTGCCGCGTGCCCTGCGCATCAACGTGCGGGCCATGCGGGCGCGTGCCCCCCGCGCGCCGGGCCTCGTTCGCGCGCAAGTGGTGGCCGCATTGCTCACGGGCGCAGCTGCAGCCACTCCGGAGGACGGCGTCGAATGGTTGGAGCAGGTATGCCGCCGTCTGCAGATTGCTCCTCTCTCCCAGTACGGCGTCACCTCCGAAGACATCCCCGCGCTCATT
>JAPLGX010000227.1 GCA_026389925.1 Chloroflexota bacterium | reverse complement strand
CATCTTCGACTTCTCCGTCAAGGGCCGCGTGACCGCGACCGCGACCCTCAAGACCGGCATCGACGTGTCGTGCAGCGTCAAGCTCGAGGCGCCCGTGCGGGTCCCCATCGGGACGACGGGGAGTGCCTGAGGAGGACGCGCGGAGAGGGCCGGCAGTGCAGCGCATGATGATGTCGCGAACTCCGCTCGTTAATTCTACCACGGCGGCTCCGGCCGACTGTATAATCCACGGCATGTTGCCCGATCTGGCGCTCGGCGACGTCGTGCGCATGCGCAAGCCGCATCCTTGCGGCAGCAGCGAGTGGAATGTGGTCCGCCTGGGAGCGGATATTGGTCTGACCTGCCGCGGCTGTGGGCATCGCATCCTCTTGCCGCGTCGCGATCTCGCCAAACGAATGAAGCACGGGGCTAACCGAGGCTCGCATGAACCCCCGGCCTCATAACGGATCTCCGCGCATTCTGGTTCTCTTCTCGGATACCGGCGGCGGGCACCGCAGTGCGGCCGAAGCCGTTGTCGAAGCGCTCGAAGACGCCCATCCAGGCGAGGCCGAGATGGATATGGTGGATGTCTTCGTCGCCTATGCTCCCTACCCACTGAACCGCATGCCCAAGTGGTATCCGCGCCTTGTCCGCTGGCCGCGGGCCTGGGAGTTGGGCTACAAGGCCAGCGACGGACACAGCCGGGCGCGGGCCATCACGGCCACCTTTTGGCCGTGGGTTCGCAATGCCGCGCGCCAGTTGGTCCGCGAGCATCCCGCAGACCTGGTGGTCAATTTCCATCCGCTGTTCAATGCGCCGGTGTTGCGCGCCCTCGGCAAACGGCGGCCGCCATTCATCACCCAGGTCACCGATCTCGTCTCGACCCACGCGCTGTGGTACCACCGGCGGACCGACTTGTGCTTGGTTCCAACCGAGGAGGCACGCCGGCGCGGATTGCGCTTCGGGTTGCAGGCGGATCGGATGCGGGTCGTCGGGCTTCCGGTGAGCAAGCGCTTTTGCGCACCGCCGGGCAACAAGGCCGAGTTGCGGCGGGAGTTGGGTTGGGCGAATGACGTGCCGACGGTCATGCTGGTCGGCGGGGGTGAAGGAATGGGCCCGATCTTCTCGACCGTGCGTGCAATTGCCGAAAGCAATATGAATTGCAGAATTGCAGTGGTAGCAGGAAGAAATGCAAAGCTTCGAGCGCGCCTGGAGGCGGTGCCGTGGGAGATTCCGATGCACATCTACGGGTTTGTGAACGAGATGCCCACGATGATGCGCGCCGCCGACATCCTGGTGACGAAGGCAGGACCTGGCACAATCAGCGAGGCACTGAACGCCGGGTTGCCAATGGTGCTGTACAGCCGCCTGCCCGGTCAAGAAGAGGGCAACGTTCAGTACGTAGAAGACGAGGGTGCGGGTGTGTGGGCGCCCGGCCCGCGCAACGCGGCCCAGGCCGTTGCCCATTGGCTGGAGTCTCCCGAGGAGTTGGCGCGTTACGCCCAAGCTTGTCGGCGCATCGCCCGCCCGACGGCCGCCGTGGATGCAGCCGAGGCCGTGTGGCAGGTGCTGGCTCAAACCTCGATGGCTTCCTTGAAGTCGTAGATCCCATTGCGCAGCGGCCACAGGCGCTGGCAAGTAGAGCAGCGCAGACCGCTCGCGCCATGAACTAGGGCGACCTCCTCCAGGGATGATCCCCCGCACGCCGGACATTGAAAATAACCGTTGGCTGTTGCCGACGCGCCGACCGCGCGCGCCCGCGCAAACACACTTGGCGAGAGCTGCCAGAGATCACCGGTGGTGCCCGCCAATCGATCGAGCGCAACGAGCATGCGTGTGGGCAGCGCGCGCTTCATCCATCCCACGCGGAAGTGCGAGACGGTGACCTGCCGTTCGATGCGGAAGCCGGCCTGCGTGAGCCAGGCACGCACCGCTTGCGGATGAAAATCGAAGTTGAGCGGCGCGAATTCGATCGGCGCGAGGGAGTTGGGGCTCCAGGTCTGGCGGCGGAGCACGTAGCGCGCAATAGCTTTGAGGTTGTGCTTGTTGGCGTACTCGAGCACGAATGTCGCCCGTTCGGCAAGCACGCGTCTGATTTCGATCAGCGCCTCGGCGGGCTGGGCCAGGTGGTGCAGCGTGCGGATGAGGGTGGTGCCGTCGAACAATCCGTCGACGAATGGCAGACGGTAGATGTTCGCGGCGACGTAGGTGTAGCGCGGCTCATCGCCGAGACGCTCGCGCGACTGGGCGAGCTGGGTTCGCGAGTAGTCGAGCAGGACGATTCGATCGTAGCCGGTGTAGCGGGATGTGTTGCGCCCCGCCCCGGCGCCCAGTTCGAGCAGCAGCCGGCCGCTGCGCGGCAGCAGCCGGCGCAGCGTCTGCGCCTCGCAGGCGTCCTCGTAGGCGCGCTGGCCGCGCTCCCAGAACTCCTCTTGATAGCGCGAGCCTTCGTAGTCGCAGACCGGGGGCAATGAGTTCATCGCCGCGATGATAACGCAAACGAGCCGCTCACGTGAGCGGCTCGTTTGAATTGGGCGTGGCGCACTCTAGGGGATGGTGATCGAGAAGCTGGAGAAGGCAGCTTGCACGCCGCGCCGGATGACGCCCAGCCCGATCTTGCCCGAGGTGATCGGCGGTGTGTCGCGCGTCAGCGAGAACTGGCGGCTGGCGAGCAGTCGTTCGTCAATGATGGGTTTGTCGATGGTCAACGTGGCCGCGCGAATGCCGGCGTCGCCGTAGATGTCGATGCGGTGCCCATCCTGAGATGAGACGAAGCGCATGGTGTTGATCTTGTCGCCGCCGAAGAACGGCCCGTCATCGGAGAAGTTGAACAGCCAGGGCGCGGTCTTGCTGATCGGAATGTACTCGACCACGAAGAAGTTGCTGCCCTCCACCGGCGCGGCCGTCCAGGCGAAGGCCAGCAGGTAGTCCTGGCCGCGGTCGGGAATGTTGTTGTCGTTCTTGTCGTCGAAGCGCAGGATGACTGCCATGTAGCGGTCGGTCGGACCCTTGACCCACTGCGCGTCCACGGTGAAGTCGTAGTCGGTCAGGATGCCGCAGCGGGTGCACACCGAGAAGCACATCGGGGCGATGGTCACGTCGATGTCGGCGCAGTCCTTGAAGGGCCCCACCAACATCTGGTTGCCGCCGATGGTGACGCCGTCGAAGACGAACCAGAATCCCTGATCCTGAGAGAAATCATCACTGAAGGATGTGCCGGCGGAGCCGCTGGTGCTGGGCGTGCTGCCAGACCGTTGAGTGGCGGCGACTGGCGCGGGCGGGCCGCCCGCGGCCTGGGTGAGCTGGGCGACGAGCGCATCGTTGGTGGCTTGCAGGCCGTCGCCCCCGGTCGTGCTGCCGCCGACGCTGCAGGTTATGGCTGCCAACACCAGAAGTGATATCACAAGCATGAATGCACGCGAACCTGAGGGGATGCGCGGTGAGCTGAACATTCTCCTCCTTAGGAAGAATATGAGGGTAGCGACGATCGCAGGATTGGGCAAGGCTGAACCGAAGGCCCTCGCAGCCGCAGCATGGCCGGCTGCGGTGCGAAGTGCCGGCAGTGTATCACAGCCTAGCAGCCCGGACAAAGCCGGGGCAAGCCGCCGCGCAGCCTGCGAGCCGGGACGGATGATGTTTCACGTGGAACAGTCCTGGGCGGCTACTCCACTGGCAGATTGAAGTAATTGTAGACGGCCCGGGAAATGTCGGCCACGACCCGCGAATCACGCTCCCACACCATGCCGCCCTCTTTCCACAGGAAAACGGCCAGGACGTAGTCGCCGCCAGGGGTGAAGACTACCCCCGCGTCGCTTAGCGCCCCCAGCCCCAGGGACTCTTCGGTCCAACCATGTTTGTGGGCGACGCGCGTTCCGTCGGGCACGCCGGCCTCGATCAGCACCCCGATCTTGTTGCGCGAGAGCACGTCCAGCATGCGGCCGCACACTTCGGGCGAGAACTGCTCGGGGAAGACGACCCGCAAGGTGCCGCCGCCCTGAGTGCAGCGGTAGATATCTGCCAGCAGCGAGCCGATGTCGGTCGGGGTGGTCTGAATGTACACGTCTGGGTGGGTGTTGACGTCGCTCCGCTGGTTGGCGGGGGTGGTGAAGGTGCGCAGCACTGGAGATCCCGGCCGGTAGTAACCCGCCAGAAAGGTGTTCTCCAGCCCGAGCTGGCGCAACGCCTCGCTTACCTGCAGCGGGCCGCGCGCCTTGTCGATGCGCTCCATCAGCCAATCGGAGGGGTCGTTGCCCGAAAGGGTGATCATTTCCTCCAGCCAGCGCGCGGCTTCGGGGTCGAGATCCGACCCCAGGTAGCGGTAGACGCCGACCATGACGCCAATCTTGGCCAAGCTGGCGGCCGAGAAGGCCACGTCCGGCTCGCGGGGCAGGTCCTGCCCGCCCAGTGTGACCATGTGCAACTCGCTAGCGTTGCGCAGGTCGAGCAAATACAGATCGAGCAAGCCGTCGAAGCCATCCACCTGCAGAATCTGCTGGATCATAATCTGCAGCGTGTTGAGCGGCGGGGTGCTGATGCGTCCGGAGTTGAGCGGCAGGTTGATTAGGCGCTGGGAAGGCGAGCGCATCGCGCTGGCCATTCGTTCTTCTGCCTGGGGCTGGTTGAGCACCGTCCCGGGGGTCCCGCCGGTGAAATTCGGCGTGCCCGGTATCGGCTGGGGCGGCATCCCAGGTTGGTCGTAGCGCGCGGCGATGTCTTCCAGCACAGCCCGCAGTTGGGTCTGCGAGTACTCCGCCTTGAGCGGGACAGTGCTGCTTTGACCTGGCCGCTTCCAGAGGAACTCCCAGAACCCGGGCCAGAACGGCCCTTCCGTGCGATACAGGTCGGCGCTGGCCAGCATTGTTTCCAGATCGAGGGCGAATCCCATGGCCGAGGGCGGGACAAAGAAGATGCTCTCCTGATAGTGCACCTCGAGCGGAGCGCCAAACACCTGCACCAGGTGTTGGCCGGCCTCTTCCGGTGTCAGCCCGCCCACCTGGATGCCCGCCACCTCCAGCCCTTGCGGAAAGCGTGCGCGCTGGCGGCTGTAAGCCACCAACTCAACAAAGGTTAGCGCTACCGCCGTAAGCAATGCGGCGATGGAAAACCAACGAATGATCGAACCCGATGAACGCACAGCGGCCTCCGAACGGCTGGGAAGTATAGCATACGGACTACTGCCCTCGGGGCGATCAGCGATCTTGCGTGGGCCGCAACAGCTTGCGCAACAGGCGAGTGTGCGGCGCGAGGGGCGGAGGCGCCCTCTTGATCCAGGGCTGGCGCACGCCAGCTCGCATCACCGCAGCACCGGCAGAAGACCCACCTGCAAGTAACGGCATAGCCTCATGCTGAAAGATGGCTCGACCGTGATTCTTCTTCCGATCCAACCGCTCCAATTTGTGCTATGGGATCATCTCATTCATAAGTGCGTAATAATGAGATTTTGCAATACACGTTGATGCGCTCGGGGGTCCGGTTTGGCAATCTACTGTGGGGCGTCGGCTAGCCGGAATGACGACTGCAGCTCGGCACGGGCTTGGCTAATGAGTCGCCCGGAGATCGCCTTGCTGGGTTAGGGTGCCGCGCTGCGTGAACGTGGTTTTGACACTGTTGGGGGCTCATGCTATGATGGTCGTACGCTGGGGTGTGTCTTCGTCATTCATTATATTGGGTCTCACCCGGCGGCCGGTCTCATCGCTCTATCGTCATTCCAGAAGCCCCTGTCAACTTGCCTCGCGCCTGTCGCGAGGGATTCGCACCCCTGGGAATGAATCGATGAGTGCGCGTGAGGGCGGCCAGCCGGCCGCCCTCATTCATTCGGAGCGAACTCATGAGCACCGATTTCGTTGCACGTCTGATCGGCATGGTCGGCTTTGCCATCGGCGGCCTATATCTCGGCGTGTCGCTCTCAGTCTTGGCCGAGGCCGGGCCGCGCGAATTGTGGGCGATGGTGTTTGCCCTGGTGGGAGCGCTGCTCGGGCTGGTGGTGACGCCTTTCCTCACGACCCGTCCCATCCGCGGGGCGCGGCGGCTGTTCAGCCGCCTGCCAGCACAGACCCTGGCCGCCGCGCTCATCGGCCTGATCGGCGGGTTGATCGTCGGGGCGCTCGTCTCGCTGCCGCTCTCGCTGTTGCCTCCGCCCTTCGCCAATTTCCTGCCGCTGGTGAGCGCAGCCCTGTTTAGCTACTTCGGCGTGGCGCTCTTCGTCCTGCGCCAGAACGACGTCTTTGCGTTCCTCAGCCTGCGCTTCTCGGGCGCGAACTCCGCGGCGGGCGCGGAGGCGCACACGATCCTGCTCGACACGAGCGTGATCATCGATGGGCGCGTGGCCGACGTGGCGGCCACCGGCTTCTTGCAGGCCACCCTGCTCGTGCCGCGTTTCGTGCTCAACGAGCTCCAATACATCGCCGATTCGGCGGATGCCATGCGCCGCCAGCGCGGACGGCGCGGTCTGGACATCCTCAACCGGCTGCAGAAGGATCGCCGCGCACCGCTGCGCATCACCGACCTGGATGTTGAAGACGTGCGCTCGGCCGACGAGAAGCTGGTCATCCTGGCCAAGCAGCTGCGCTGTCCGATTCTCACCAACGACTACAACTTGAACCGCGTGGCCGAACTGCAGGGTGTCACCGTGCTCAACCTGAATGAGCTGGGCAATGCGCTGCGCGCGGTCTTGCTGCCCGGCGAATCGCTCGAGGTGCGCGTGATCCAGGAGGGCAAAGAAGCCGGCCAGGGCGTGGGTTACCTGGAGGATGGCACGATGGTTGTGGTGGACGAAGGCCGCCGCCACATCGACCGCACGATTCCCGTCATCGTCACCAAAGTGCTGCAGACCACAGCCGGGCGCATGATCTTCGCTCGCGTCGACAGTTCGGTCGCCTCAGGCAACGCGCACTAACCGGCACGCGGGGGGCGGCGGGGGGATGGAACGGTCACGCCGCACATCGTCGGCGGCGGGCACGCAGGGAGGCCTCATGGCACTAACCGTCTACAACAGCCTGACGCGGAAGCTGGAACCCTTCGTGCCGCTGGCCGAGGGCCATGTGCACATGTATGTGTGCGGTCCCACCGTCCAGGATTATGTACACGTCGGCCACGCCAAGACCTACATCTCCTTCGACACGATGGTGCGCTACTTTCGCCACCAGGGGCTGCAGGTGCGCTACGTGCAGAACATCACTGACGTCGGGCATCTGCTGGATTCCGGGGAGGACCGCATCCTGCGCGGTGCGGCGCGCGCCAAGCTCGAGCCCATGGAGCTGGTGGAGCGCTACATGCGCGCCTACTTCGAAGACATGGACGCACTGGGAGTTGGACGCCCGGACATATCGCCGCGCGCTTCGGGTCACATTCCCGAGCAGATCGAACTGACCAAACGCTTGTTGGAGGCCGGACACGCCTACGAGGTCAATGGCTCGGTCTACTTCGACGTGCGCTCATGGCCGCAGTACGGCAAGCTCTCCGGGCGGCGTATTGAGGAACAAGAAGAGGGAACGCGCGTTGCCGCGCGCGAGGAGAAGCGCTACCCGGAGGACTTCGCGCTCTGGAAGAAGGCCGAGCCGGAGCACATCCTGCGCTGGCTCTCGCCCTGGGGCTGGGGTTACCCTGGCTGGCACGTGGAATGCTCGGCCATGGCGACCAAGTATCTGGGCCAGACCTTCGACATCCACGGCGGCGGCATCGACAACATCTTTCCGCACAATGAATGCGAAATCGCTCAGGCGGAGGCGGCGAACGGCGCGACCTTCGCCCGCTACTGGCTTCTGACCGGCTCGCTCACCGTGGACGGGGTCAAGATGAGCAAGAGCCTGGGCAACTTCATCACCATCAAGGATGCGCTCAAGCAGCATCGTCCGCAGGCCATCCGTTTCTTCACCTTCTCCAGCCATTACCGCAGCCCGGTCGACTACTCGGAAGAGGCCCTCGTCTCCGCCCAGCGTGGGTGGGAACGGCTCGTCGGGCCGTATCTCACCGTGCGCGAGCGGCTCATCCAATCGGGCCTGCCCGCCGAGCGCAGCACGGCCATCGAGGGCTTCGTGAATGAGACGCGGACCAATTTCCGCACGGCGATGGACGACGACTTCAACGTGCCCGCCGCGCTGGCGGTGCTCTTCGATTTCGCCAAGGAAGTGAACACGCTGCTGGCGCGCGAGGTACCCGTGGGGCGGCCCGATCTGGAATCCATTGAATCCTTCTACCACGAGTTGGTGGGCGATGTGCTGGGACTCTTGCCACAGGCGGCTGCCGCCTCCGCGGACCGGGAGGCCGGCCTGATTTGCTTGCTCATCGAACTGCGCGCTGAAGCACGCCAACGCAAAGACTGGGCGCTCTCGGATTCAATCCGCGACCGGTTGGCGGCGCTGGGCGTGACCCTCGAGGACGGTAAGGACGACACGATCTGGAAGACCGCCTGAGGCTGCCGGCGGATCGCGCCCGGGCGCGCGGCGGAGGCGCCACTCTTATGGACCACGAGTGGATCTACGGCAGGCACGCCGTGCGCGAAGCCCAGCGCGCCGGGCGGCGCACGCTTTACCGCCTGCGTCTCGCAAAAGGCGTGCAGCCCAAGGGGATCGTGGCCGAGGTGCTCGAGGCGGCGCGCGAGCGCGGGGTGACGGTCGAAGAGGTGGAGCGACGCGTGTTGGATGCGCTGAGCGACGGCCACCAGGGACTCGCTCTGGAAGTCTCCCCCTACCCTTATGTTTCGATTGAGGAATTCCTCGCCGCCTCCGACCGCCAGGCGCCTCCGCCGCTATACCTGCTGCTCGATCTGATCCAGGATCCGCAGAATTTGGGCACGCTATTGCGCACGGCGGAGGCCGCGGGCGTCGACGGTGCGCTGCTGCCTGCCCATCGCGCCGCCGGCGTGACGCCGGCCGTGGTCAATGCCTCCTCCGGCGCGAGCGAGCATCTGCGCATTGTGCGCGCCAACCTGGCCCAGGCCATCCATGCAGTCAAACAGCGAGGCGTGTGGGTGATGGGGCTGGAGGGCGGGCCGGGTGCGATTCCCCTCAACACGGTCGATTTGGCGCGGCCGCTGGCGATTGTGCTGGGCGGCGAGGCGGCCGGGCTGCGCCCGCTGGTTCGCAGAGAATGCGACCTGCTGGCCGCCATCCCGATGCACGGCAGAATCGAATCGCTCAATGCCGCCGTGGCGGGTTCAATCGCGCTCTACGCGGCCCGCCTCGCCAACCCGCTCGGTGGACGTGCAGGCGGGATGCGGAGGAATGAGGTGAAGTCATGACCTCTCGCAATCTGGGAGAATTCATCGGGCGGCTCGAACACGAAGGCCAGTTGTTGCGCATCAGTGCACCTGTCTCGCGCGACCTGGAGATCACCGAGATCGTCGATCGGGTCAGCAAAGGTCCGCCCGAGAAGAACAAGGCGCTGCTCTTGGAGAAGGTCAACGGATGCTCGATGCCGGTGGCTATCAATCTTTTCGGCAGCGCGCAGCGCATGGCCTGGGCGCTCGGCGTGGACCGTCTGGACGAACTCGAGCAGCGCCTGGGGAAGGTACTCGACCTGCGCCTGCCGCAGGGCATGGGCGCGCTGCTCGAGCGCGGGGCGGAGATGCTGGGCGTGCTGCGCGCGATCGCGCCGCGGCCCCAGGTGGTGGGTCATGCCGCCTGCCGGTGAGCGGCCTTCGTTGGTGCGCGCCATGTTCGCTTCCATCGCGCCGCGCTACGATCAAATGAACCGGCTGATGACCCTTGGCCAGGATGGCGCCTGGCGGCGCGAGGTGGTGCGGCGGGCAGCGCTTGCCGCGGGCCACCGCGTGCTGGACCTGGGCACCGGCACCGGCGACATTGCGCTGGAAGCGCTGCGGCAAGCGCCGGAGGTCCTTGCGGTGGGAGCCGACTTCACCCCGGAGATGATGCGGGTTGGCCGCTCGCGCGCGGGCGGCGCGCGGGTGCGGTGGGTTGTCGCCGACGCGCTGCATCTGCCTTTTGCGCGAGGCATCTTCGAGGCAGTGACCTCGGGATATCTGCTGCGCAACGTGGCCGATTTGCCGCAGGCACTGGGCGAGCAGCATCGCGTGCTGAGCACCGAGGGACGCGTCGTCTGCCTCGATACCACGCCGCCGCCGCGCAACGTCCTGCGCCCATTCATCCGCTTCCACTTGCATGTGATGATCCCGCTCGTGGGACGGGTCATCACCGGCTCCTCAGCGGCCTATACCTACCTGCCGGACTCGACCGAGGCATTTCACTCGGCGGAGAAGGTGGCCGATCGCCTGCGGGTGGTTGGCTTTCGGGAGGTCGGCTTCGCCCGGCGAATGCTGGGGACGATGGCCATTCACTGGGGAGTTAAATAGGAGCGGGAGGCCCCTGCCTCCCGCGGCCCGCCTCATGCCCCCGGCCGGGTCAGCCTCAAGCGGACAATCGGCTGGCTCACCCCGCCCCATTGGAACTTGTACCCCTCATTGCCGCGCATGAAGTCGAAGGCCTCGCGCCCATGGCGGATGGACCATTCGATCAGGCGCGCCAACAAGATCCAGCCGGGTGAGAGCGCGGCGAAGCGTGGGGCGAGGCCCGAGTTGTAGACCCAGATGCGGTTGAGATAATCAAAGTTGGCATACCCGGCGGCCCGGCGGCCGTCGACGGTGAGAAAGGCCAGCTGCAGCCAGCCGGCCGCGTGCGCCGCGGCCAGCGACAGGCGGAATTGCTGGACCATCGACTCGCTGAGGAACTTGGCCTTGCGTTCATCTTCGCGCATAAGAGCCAGGAAGCTGTCGATCTCCGCCTGGATGTCGGCCTGGGGACCGACGATAGACCACTCGATTGCCTCCTCATCGCCCTCGCCGCGGCGCAGTTTGCGGCGCACCTCGTGGCGCTGCTTTTTGTCGAGCCGCTCGAGGTAGACATCCCAGCTTTCGGGCAGGGCGATCGAGGGGCAGGGCTGCAATTCTTGGGTCTCTGGTCTCCACCCGCGCGCTCCGGCCAAAGCCGGAAGGGCGGCGAGAGTTCGCGAACCGGCGCGCAGGTTGTAAAGATCCACGACGTGCAGTTCATCATCGGGCTGGGCGGACGCCAGATCGAGCAGTTGCTCACCGAACTTCTCTTCCTGCCCCTTGGCAACGATGAGGTCCAGGTAATCGGAGATTTCGATGCTGCCCAGCAGCAACCAGGCTGGCCGGCCGTCGTGCGGCGTGCGGAAGAAGGGGGCCACGCCCACCAGCCCGCCCGCCTCGCGTGCGGTCACCAGGCGCAGTGCTGCGTCGTTCCATTCGCCGCCGCCGCGCGTGCGCCACCAGGTGCGCAGGTATTCATAACGCACGAAGGGCATGTTGGCGGCGGACCCCTCGACCAGTGCGTTCCATTCGCGTTCGAGCGAGTCGAATTCCTGATCGGAGGTCAGGCAGTCCAATTCCATGACGTGCGGCTCCATTCAATGAGCGGAGAGAGGCAATGGGCTGTCCGCGCGAGTCAAGCGCGGGCAGGTCCATCCTCGCCTGGCGCAGCGAGTGCCTCGAGCGCCGAGCGGGCCGCCTCGCGCTGGGCGGGCTGCCAGCCCTCGCTGTCGAGCATCTGCCTCAGGTGGGCGAGGACGGACGAACGTTCGGGCGGGGCCAGGTGCGCCCAGACGCGGCGAATGCGGCTCGGGCGTTGTGAGAGCAACCCGGCCCACACGGCCTCGAGGCTCAGTTCGCTCAGTGGTTCGCTCATGGCAAGCATCGTCGCGGCGGCGGGACTTCTGCCAGTATAATCGATTGGATTCCGGCATCCTCGGTGTGGAGGCGGCGTTCGCGCGTGCGTTCGAGCCCTGGTGTGAACCGCTGCGAGGCGAGGTGCGGAGCGTAGTATGGGCACCCATCTGATCCTCACGCACGAGCAAGCGGATTTCGACGCGGTGGCGGCGCTTCTGGCGGCGCGGCTGCTCGAGCCGCAGGCCCGGGCGATTCTGCCGCATCGGCTGAACCGCAACGTGCGCGCGTTCCTCAACCTGTACGGAGAGGATGTGCCGCTGGAGGAGGCCGAGGCGCTGGGCAAGACTCCGGTCGAGAAGGTGACCCTGGTGGATGCGCAAGTGCTGCCCTCCGTGCGGGGCGTTGGCCCGCAGACGCGCGTGCATGTCATCGACCACCATCCGCTGCATCGCCCGCTGCCCGAGGCCTGGACGGCCGATATGACGGACCTGGGCGCCACGACCACGCTGCTGGTCGAGGCGCTGCGCGAGCGCAATGGGGGGCTGGCGATGCCGGCGGCCACGCTGTTGCTGCTCGGCGTGTACGAAGACACAGGCTCACTGACCTACCCGGGCACGAGGCCGCGGGATGTGCAGGCTGCGGCCTGGCTGCTCGAGCAGGGTGCCAGCCTGGCGGTGGCGGCCGATTTTCTCAATCACCCGCTCTCGCGGGAGCAGCAAGCACTGTACGAACGGCTGCTCGAAGCGGCCCAGACGCACGAGATCCAGGGTCTGCGCATCGTGGTGAGCATGGCCGAAGCCCCGAGCGAAGGGGAGGAGGTTTCCACCCTGGCGCACAAGCTGCGCGACCTGTTCGACCCGGCCGGTCTGTTCGTGATCGTCGCCCTCGACGGGAGTGTCCAGCTTGTGGCGCGTTCAACCACCGACGCCGTGGACGTCGCCCGGATCGCCGAGCA
>JAPLGX010000499.1 GCA_026389925.1 Chloroflexota bacterium | reverse complement strand
AACTCCTCCGCTGGGGGGAGGCAGCTCTTGTCCACCACGTCCACGCCGGTGAGGGCTTCGTAGACTTCCTCGGCTTTGATTCCGTCGCTGGACTGGATGCACCTGACGTTCATGCGGATGCCGCCTTCGAGGATGCGGCGGTCGTCGGCACGGGCTTTCATGAGGAGGGCGAACGACGCCAACTGGGCGGCGCGCTCGTCGATCTCCAGGCCGAAAAGATTGTTGCGCAGGATGAGGCGGGGGATGTCCTTGGCGCGGTATCCGCGTTCCTGGTAGATGGCCTTGAAGAGGTCGTAGGCTTCGACAAGAATGTGGCCGGACCCGCAGGCCGGGTCGAGCAGCGTCATCTCCTCGGGGTTGATGGACTCCGGCGTGATGGCCTTGAGTTGCGCCTGGACCTCGGGCGTCTGTTCGGCCGGCTCGATGTAGTATTCCATCTGCGGGCGGAGAGGTGAGTCGGGGTACGTGGCCAGCCACTGGCGGCCGATGGAGTTCTGGACGAGGTATTTGACGATCCAGTTGGGCGTGAAAAGCTGGGTGGCGGCGGGGATGTCCTCACTCTTGACGACCTTGCCGATCACCTGGTCCTTCTTTTCGGAAATGTAGAACTGGTAGATCCAGCCGATGACCTCGATTTCCTGCCAGTTCTCCTCGGGGATCTCGTTGACGAGTTTCCGGATGACACTGTTGGAGTGGAGGAGATTCTCAGGGAGCAGGAGTTCGGTCTCGTCGTCAATCCGCTCGAACAGGAATGGCATGGCCTTGTTGAGCGCGTTGCACTGGGCTACAAGGAGCATCTGGTAGAGCTCGGCCTCTCTGTTTCCGGCCAGCTTGAGTTCAACGACCTTGGCCGGGTTGAGCCCGGGCAACTTGACGTGTTCGGCACGCTCAACGATTTCGGGGATGGGCCTGCCGCCAGGATGGCTCAGTACCCGGTAGCCGTGGTCGAGGTATCCGTGGAGTTCCATGTACCGGATAGCCACGAACCTGTTGAACCACGTGTAGGCGATGGCCTCGACAACGTGGTCAAACCCCTCGCGTTGGATCCGACTCTCCAACCCCATCCGTCTAATCGCCACGCTCCGCAGGAAAGGCCTGCCGCCAATGAGGGCGACATTTCCCTCGACCTTCACCGGCTCGATGCCCTTCTTCGTCAGGCCATAATGCCCGGCACGGTCGGCGACCGCGGCAATAAAATCCTTCCGCGCCTGCGGAGCGTATTTCTTCAGGGCTGACCGATCCATTCTCACCTACTTGATCTGAATACGTTCACCACGGTCGATGGCGGCGTCCATGGTTTTCTTCAGGGTGTCCACAAACGCGGCCACGTCCTCGCTGGTTTCGAGATAGGGCTTCTGGGTCAACTCGCTGGGCTTGACCACACACCGAGGCTTCACGACGGGCGTCGTGGGCGCGGGAGCGCCACCGCCGGGAGTTGATTGCGGGGGCTGTGCCGCCGCTTCCAATTTCTGCATACCTGCCTCAAAAAGCCGGTCGGCCTCGACTTCGGCCTGCGCGAGATGGGCGATGCTTTCCATCTGGCCCACCTGTCCCTTCAGTTTCTCCAGCGGCGCCAAGCACGCCTGCTTCACGGTGGCACCGGCTTTGGCGTTAACCGTCTCCGCCGCCATCTGGTCGAGGGCCTGTTGGACCTTCGTCAGGGCCTTCTGCCGCCGCTGTGCGACGAACATATCGTTGATCTGAGCGACCTTCTGAATCAGGCCGTCCGCTTCCCGGATGAGCGCATAGGGGCTCGGGGCGCTGAGGATTTCGCCCATACGCCGCAGGGCCGGCGCGGCGACCTCGTCACGGTCGAGTTCGAGTCGGTTCAACTGGAACTTGGCATGGGCTGCCCGAAGCTTTTCCCAAGTCGATTTCTGGTGTTCATAAAATTGCCGGAGGTCGTTGTAGCTATCGGCGAAGCTCCGAAGATCCTGCTCCTGCTCATTGAACCGCTCGATCAGTTTCCGGCTGTCTTCACAGGCGAGGAGGTTCTTCGCTATGCCAAGCCCTTCGGCGATATCGGCCTGGCCCGGATAGTTGCCCGTGTCCGCGAGCGACTTCCACCCCTGCAGGTCGCCCTGCCATTTCCCGATACAAGTCCGGACATGGGCAGAAAGCGCATCTTCCCCATCGGGCGAAATCTGGGAGAAGATGTCCTTCGCGATGCCGCGGGCCTTCTGGATGGCGGCGGGGTCGGCGGTCTTGCGCTGGACAACCTGTACCTTCCGCCACAGGCTCGGGGTCGTGAGGGTGTCGTAGAGCTTGGCCGGGGGCACCGTGTCGCCGCCACTGACCAAGTGGATCTCCCCGAGGATCAGGAGCCGGGACAGGAGCAGGGATACCTCCATGTCCGGCCAGCCATAGGGTCGTTGCCCGTAACGGCCCGTGATCATGTCGTACATGACGATCTGCCGGCTGGTGCGGGTGCAGAGGTCAATGCACTGCCGGAGGTCGTTAATGGCATTCGGGTTGCTCTCGGGCAACTGGATTTCAAGCGTTTGCTGCCCGATGTCGTTGCTGCGGAGGATCGCCTGAATCTCCGTCACGGGGTTGTCGTTGAGATGCGTGAGGTAGGCCATCTTGGTAAAGGTGTTGCGAACGAGGTAATCCAGGGCCTCGTCGAGAATGCTCTGCGCCATCGTGGTTTTCGGGCTAATACGGTTCCCGGCGACAAAGTAATCCGCCTCGGTGAGCATCGCCGCTATAAGATTGACGAGCCGCACGCGCCGCTCTCTGTTCTCGTCGGCGAGATGGCGCAGGATCGTTTTGGTGCCCGGGGAAAGCGTGCCATCGTCTTTGGTGCGGATGTATTTGTCCGTCTGAATACATGCCCGCAGTTCCCGGCCCAGGCTTACGTCGTTCTTCAGCCGAATGAGGACCTGGCCACCTTCGTTGGAACTCTCAAGGATGCACCTGTTGTCCTGATAGAGTTCATAATCGTCGTTGAGCGGGCTGACCACCGAGACCGGCAACGCGCTGTCGGTGCGGTTGCCGACGGGATGAAGGTCACAGAAACGGTTGAAGGTAAAATCCATCTTGTTGATGACGAACCGGTGTTTCCGTTGCCCCTTCAGGGCGTCCTCGAAGATAATTTCGCCGAG
>JAPLGX010000453.1 GCA_026389925.1 Chloroflexota bacterium | reverse complement strand
TTATAAACTTGGCCCCGGCGTTTGTCAACCAGATTGAGGTGACCCGCTCAAGACCCTTGGGGGGTTAGGGAATCGCCCAGCAGTGTTAGGGCCAGCGTTCACTTGTCTCCCGGCAGGTTATTGACGCTTCTTGGGTTTGGGCGTTGGACCTTGGGATCGTCTGCCGAGGCAACGGGCGGGGCTAACCCAACCCGGTCGAGTGAGGATCTGTCGCGATCGGTGGTTCGGGCAGGATGCCCGGCGAACGGGGAGCTTGCGAGTGACTATCTGTACACGGGTTGAGAGGTGCGTGCGCGAGAGGCCGGCACGCTTGGTGATCGAAGTTCAAATGGAAACAGCTCGCGCCGGGACAGGTTCAGACGCAACTTCCGCTGGCTGTACGCGTGGGCGCGGTGCAGAACGTAGTGCACGACCACAAACTTTCTGTCGCGGTCAATGCGATAGATGGCTTTGTGGTCACCGGCGCGCACCCGGTACGGTCTCTCGCCGCACGACAGCTTGATGGATTGGCGGGGAATGGGATTGGCCGACAGACTTCCGATGCGAGCCCAAATCCGGCGGAGTTGTGCTGCAGGGGTGGGACGGAGGTCCTTCTCGACAGACGGCTTGAGGAGAACAGCGTTGCTAGCCACCCGGCTTGGAGGCGACGGATCTCGGCTTCAGCGATCACCGCTTGCCTCCCAGGCCGGACATATTGACACGCACTCTCCAGCGACTGCAGATGACGCCTCGGCGCGGACCGCGCGGATCGAGCAGCGCCACCCCCTGTGAGCACCGGCGTCGCCAGACCTCCTGGCGACGCGAGGCCTGGGGTATATCCATCTGCCTTTGAAAACCATTTCGGCGGACGCCGGCTGGCGAAACCAGGCCTGGACGAAACAACCCAGCACGTAGTCGAGCTCAACCACCATCGGATCGACGGACCACGCCCGCGCTCGGCGACGGATCTCGGCTTCAGCGATCACCGCGTGCCTCCCAGGCCGGACACATTGACACGCACTCTCCAGCGACTACAGATGGCACCTCGGCGCGGACCGCGCGGATCGAGCAGCGCCACCCCCTGTGAGCACCGGCGCCGCCAGGCCTCCAGGCGACGAGCGGCCTGGGGTATGTCCATCGCCAGAGTCTCGCTCAGGTATCCGATGCGCTTGTACACCGCCCCGGAATCAAACTGCGCCAGGTACCGGTCCAGGCGATCCCAGTCGAATTCGGCCAGACGGGTCAGCGTGCCGACGACGAGCGGCATGCCACCGCACAGATCTGGGCGATCGAGTGCATCGATCACCGTCTTCTCGCGGTCGGTGATGTTGAATGCGGTGCCGCCGCTCCATTGGCGGATGACCCCGAAGAACTTGCGCTCCGCCACCAGGACAAAGCGATAGTCGACTCCGAACCGCGTCACCCGTGAGGCATGGCGGCGGGTGCGGGATTGAACAAAGAGCATGCGCGGGATCTGCTCGGTCATTCCCCAATAATGAAGTGCAGTCCAGTAGGCCACCGCGCCGTGTGGCGCAAGATGCGCGGCGACTATCTTGGGGTCCTCGCTCCAGCGACCCTCGGGACCCGCCGCCAGAGGGATAACCATGTACAAGCCTCGCTCAACCCTCTCCAGCCAGCCTGCTCGCACCAGGCGGCTGAGGGCTTGCAGTGCAAGTTGCTTCGAGGGCCAGAAATCGAGAGCCTGCTCGACTCGAAAGAGGCGGCGGTCTGTGCCGGCGACTGCAGTTAGGAAGCGCTTAGCCCGCGAGCTAAGCCGCTCTGAGGGCAAGGATGATATATTCTCTGTCACGGTAATCATCTCTATTGATTATTATCGTTACGCACATTATACAATGCTTTGCCACTTGCCATCCGCCCACCCCAGGGCGAGAGGACACTACCACTGTAAGGTGGCCAAAGTCATGAACAGTGATGGGGGATGAAGCTCGGTCCTGGAGAGGAGTATGCGCCGGTTCGGACTTCTGCAGAGCAGGTCGGTCTCAGCGGCTTAGGTTGGGGGGTGCGGGATATTGCGGATGGGAGCATCGGTTTGGGCGGCATGGGCAAGGATCGTTGGACCTACACCACTATCCCACCTGGCATCGGTGCCCAACGAGACGTCCGGGCACCCGCTCCGTATCATGGTCCATGCATTGGGTGATTCCCCTCGTCGCCGCCGCGCACGCGATACAACCTCTCGGCGCCCGACCGCTTGATGGATTGGCGTGGGAGGGGATTCGTTGACAGCCCCCCCATGCGAGCCCAGAGCCGGCGGAGCTGCGAGGCGGGAATGGGGCGGAGGTCCTTCCCGACAGACGGCTTGATGAGAATGTCGTCGCGACCCATCTGGCTTGAGGCGACGTTTCACTTCCGCAATGGGAATCGGCCGCTCGCGACGGCGCTTGGCAACCACAGCCACATCATGAAGGTCCTCGAGAAGCCGACGATAGCGGCGCAGCGGCAAGACAACGCTGGTCTTCTTCCCTTTGTCATCCACGATGCATTGCACTCTGGATTCGGTCATCCCAGGCCCCTGCGAGGCGATTGGCAAGAAGCTGGAGCGGACTCATCATACGCCGGGCCCTGGCACATGATGACCCGCACACAAAACGCAGGCCGCAGGGCCTGCGTCACGATCGATGCGTGGGCGGGCTCAGCCGCCGGCGTCGGGTTGGGCCGGCGCCTCGTCCACCGCGGGTGCGGCCGC
>JAPLGX010000241.1 GCA_026389925.1 Chloroflexota bacterium | reverse complement strand
TCACCTACGAACCCGAAGACACGCCGATCGCGGATACTTTCGCCGGCGCGGTGCAACACCCGAACCTGATCCTGGAACACCTGGATGCCCTGCGCCGCCACCTGCTGCGAGCGATACTTTTCCTGGTCATCACCACGACCTTTTCTTTCGCCTTTGCCCAACAACTGCTCGAATTCCTTACCCGGCCGTTGGGCGGGTTGAGCAACCTGCAATCGATCGAAGTCACCGAGAACATCGGCGTCTTCATGCGCGTCTCGCTCCTGGCGGGGTTCGCGCTGGCTTTCCCTTACATCGCCTTTGAGTTGTTCGCCTTCGTCCAATCCGGTTTGCACCGGCGCAGCCGGCTGATGGTGGCGCTGGCCATCCCCTCGGCCACAGTGCTCTTCCTAACCGGCATGGCCTTTGCCTTTTTCGTCATGATGCCGGCCGCCATTCCGTTCCTGGTCAGTTTCCTCAACATCCCGGTCAAGGTGCGGCCCTCCTCGTACATCAACTTCGTCACCGGCCTGCTCTTTTGGATTGGTGTGGCCTTTCAAATGCCGCTGGTGATTTACTTCCTGGCGCGCCTGGGCGTGGTGCGGGCGCGCCAGCTCGGGCAGCAGTGGCGCATCGCCGTTGTGGGCATTGCCATCCTCGCCGCGGCGGTGACGCCCACGGTGGACCCGGTCAACATGGCCCTGGTGATGGCGCCCATGATCGTGCTCTACTTCCTCAGCATCGGCCTCGCCGCTGTAGCCGAACGACAGCGGAAACGGTGAGGAACCCGGCGGGGTCCTAAGGCACGCGTTCGTCGTCCTCACCGTTTCGACCATCGAAAGGAGGGCGGATGAACCGCACGGTGGAGATTGTCGGCGTTGGATGGAGCGGCTTTCGCTCGATCACGCCGGACCTGTCCTATAAGGAGTTGGTCTACGAGGCTGCGACGCGGGCCTATGCCGATGCCGGCATTGACCCGCGGCGTGACGTTAACGGGTTCGTCACCGCGGCCGAAGACTACCACGAGGGCACCAGCATCTTCGACGAGTACACGCCCGACCAACTGGGCGGGGCGCTGCGCCCGATGCACACCATCGGCGGCGACGGGCTGCACGCGCTGGCAGCGGCTTACATGCAGATCGCCTCGGGGCTGATGGAGGTGGTGGTGGTCGAGGCGCATTCCAAGGCCTCCAACGTGTTGACCCTGCCCGAGATCACCGCCTTTGCCGAAGACCCGACTTACGAGCGGCCGCTGGGCCTGCATCCGGTGGCCCTGGCCGGGCTGGAGATGCAGTGGCTGGTCGGGCACGGGGCGCTGAGCGCCGAACAGTGCGCTGCGGTGGCGGCCAAGAACAAGCGTCACGCACTGGCCAACCCGGCCGCGGCGCACGGGGCCGCGATCGGGGTGGAGGATGTGCTGCGCTCGGAGATGTTGGCCGCTCCACTGACGCGCCTGATGGCCGCGCCGCACGCCGACGGGGCGATCGTCTTTGTGCTGGCCTCGAGCGAGGCGGCGCGCGGCGTGCGCGGCAAGGCGGTGCGCGTGCGCGGCGTTGGCTGGGCCAACGATACTCCGGCGCTGGATTCGCGTGCCTGGGGCGAGGCACGTTATGCGCGTCTGGCGGGCGAGATGGCCTACCGCACCGCCGGCATCCGCGCGCCGCAGCAGGAGATCGACTTCGCCGAGGTGGACGACACGTTCGCCCACAAGGAACTGTTGCACCTGGAGGCGCTCGGGCTCCTGGCCGCAGGTGCGGCCGGGCGTGAGACGCTGCGCGGGGCAACGACCGCAGGCGGCTCGCTGCCGGTGAACATCTCGGGCGGCAGCCTGGGCGAGGGCGGGCTCTTAGATGCCACCGGGCTGGCGCGGGCGCTGGAGGTCGTGCTGCAATTGCGCGGGGAGGCTGGGGCGCGCCAGCTCGCGGGCGTGCACACCGGGTTGGCCTTTGCCTGGCGCGGCCTGCCCACTACCAGCGGCGCCGCAGTGATCCTTGGAGTTTGAAGAGTCTTCACCACAGAGAAAACGAAGGGCACAGAGACCGAACTCGCGAAGAGTACTCCTTCAGAGAGAACCGGGGAGGGCAGCCTCCGTATCTCGCGAAGCGCGAGTGGTTGAATCTCAAAGGCGGCCTTGGCCGCAGATGGAAGACGATGGCCGGAAGAGACGAACTCTCCTCGATGACCCGCGAGGTGATTGGGGCAGCAATAGATGTGCACCGTACGCTAGGACCCGGCCTGCTCGAATCCGCCGATCCGGTCTGCCTGGTTCATGAACTGAGGGAGCGGGGAATGCGCGCGGCGGAGCCAGTGCCGCTGCCGGTGAGGTAGGAAGGGGTGCAACTGGAGTGCGGC
>JAPLGX010000239.1 GCA_026389925.1 Chloroflexota bacterium | reverse complement strand
CCTGCCTGCTGGAAGTAGGTGAACTGAGTGATCTCCTGGCCGTTCAGCCAGACTTCCCAACCCAGCCCCCACGCACCGAGCGCCGGGGCCGCCCAGTTGTCCTCGACGAAGCGCACATCGTTATCGCGCAGCGAGACGCCGAGCGCTTCCAGACTCTGCAGGTAGAGTTCCAGCGGGTTCCCCGGATCCGGTTTGAGGATGACCTGGTACTGGAAGTACTGCCCCAGGCGGTTCGGGTTTTCGCCGTAGCGGCCGTCGGCCGGCCGCACCGAGGGCTCCATGTAACCGACTCGCCATGGCTCGGGGCCGAGCACGCGTAGGAAGGTGGCCGGGTTCATCGTGCCTGCCCCGACCTCGGTGTTGATCGGCTGCCAGAGCAGGCAGCCTTGCTTGGCCCAATACGCTTGCAGCGCGAGGATCACTTCCTGGAAAGTTGGGGCGGCCATGCTCGAGTGTGGTTATCCTTTGTGCGCGTGGAGGGTGAGAAGCGGCGCACGCAGCGATTATAACAAGCGTTCGACCGCCGGCTGCAGCGTGCGGAGTACGAGGCAGAGCAGCTTTGGGAGAGGGCATAGCACGCGTTGCAGTTGACCGCGTGCGCTCGGCATGCGCACGGAGTCCCGCGCACGGGAGATGTGTTAGGGGCACGCCACGGTGTGCCCCTGCCCAGATACTCCTGTCACGGCGAGCCCCGATCTCCGGGGCGAAGAAATCCGGGAGGCTCAACGGTCGAGGCGCTCCTCATCCGGCGCAAGCATCCCCAGGATTGCTTCGTCGGGCTCCGCCCTCCTCGCAATGACAGAGGCGTGTTGGGAATGATGGGGAGGCTGCGATCGCAGGGTATGAAAAGACATGGGGCTTAAGCCCCATGTCGATCGTTGAGACGGAGCCGATCGCTATCAGGCGCGAGATGCGGGATTGTGTTGTGCAACCTCGTGCAGGAAATCGGCCGAGCGAATGGGCCGCTCGAGGTGGAATTGCGTGTACTGGCGGAGCAGCTTCTCTACTTCGATCAATACCCCCGGGCGGATGGTGAGGTCGACAACCGCGGCCAGCGCCTCACGCTGCAAGTGGCGCATCACCTTGAGCGCAGGCAATGAGAGTGGCAGGCATTCGGGGGTTATCTTCGCGCAGCGCGGGCACACCACCCCGCCCAGGCCGGGGTTGAAGTGCTGGTCCTCCGCCACGATCGTTTCTTTGCCCACGACGCACGTGTGCAGCTGCGGGCGGTAGCCCATGATCTCCAGGAGCCGTAGATCATAGTAGCGCAGCACCAAATCGGGCGCGGGCGCCACACACAGTCTCTCCAGCGTCTGGCACAACAAGGCGTAGGCGGCCGGGCTGCCCGCTTCGTCCGGCGAGAACTGGTCGAGCATTTCAACCACGTAGGAGGCCGCCGCGGAACGCAGCAGGTCGTCGCGCAACGGGCGGTACGCAGCCAGCGTCTCGGCCTGGGTGATGATATCCAGCTCGCGCCCATGCGCCACGAGCAGCATGCTGCGCATGAAAAGCTCCAGGTGGCCGGCCTTACGCGAGCGCGGTTTGCGGATGCCGACCGCCTTGGCGCGAAACTTCCCGCGCAGCGGCGAGAACAGCGTGAGGATGCGGTCGGCCTCGCCCCAACTGCGACGGCGCAGGACGATGGCCTCAGTGCGGACGACGTGTTCGCGAGGGCTCACGGGTGAACGCGGGCGCGGCTACCGGCCGCGCAGGTTCGAGGCGCCGAAGGCATGCGGCAGCAGCCCGCCCACGGTGGTCTCGAGGCTCACGCGGCCGCTCTCATCGACGATGGCCACCTCGGTCTGGAGGCCGAACTCCGCCAGCGCCTGGCGGCACGAGCCGCAGGGTGTCCCGCCGTCGCGGGTGAGCACCACCAGCGCCGAGAAGTGCCGCTCGCCCGCGGCCACGGCCGCGAAAAGCGCGACCCGCTCGGCACACAGACCTGTCGGGTAGGCCGCGTTCTCGACATTCGCGCCGCTAAAGACCACCCCCGACTCGGCCAGGAGCGCCGCGCCGACGGCATAGCCTGAATACGGGGCATAGGCATGGGCGCGCGCCTCGGCCGCCCGCCGGGTCAGTTGTTCGCGTATCTCAGGCTTCACCCTTCACCTCCGACTCGGGCACTGGACCCTGCGGCAGACGCACGGCACGCACACGCCGGATGCGGCGCCCCGCCACTTGCTCGACAATCCAGCGGAAGCCTTCCACCCACACCGACTCTCCGCGCTCGGGAACTTTGCCCAGCTGAGCATAGAGCAGACCGCCCAGCGTATCACCGAACTCGTCCGTCAGGTGGACGCCTAGTTCCTCGTTGACCTCATTCACGTTCAGCCCGGCGTCGAGCAGATACTCGTCTTCTCCGGTGCGAACGATGGCTGCTTCCTCGGCCGCATCGTACTCGTCGCGTATCTCTCCAACGATTTCCTCCAGCAGGTCCTCGATGGTGACCTCACCCGCGGTGCCCCCGTACTCATCCACCACCACGGCCATGTGGATGCGCTGCGACTGGAGCTCCGCCAGGAGTTCGTCGGCCTTCTTGGCCTCCGGCACAAAGTGCACCGGACGCAGGATGTCGCGCAGCGCCACCGGGCGCCCCTCACGCGTTGCACGCAGCAAGTCCTTGACGTGGACCAGGCCGATCACATTGTCGACGCTGTTCTCATAGACCGGAAGACGGGAATGCCCGTGTCGAATGGCAATATCGATCGCCGCCGGCAGCGGCATCTTCACCTCAACTGCCTGGATGTCGATGCGCGGGACCATGACCTCACGCACCAGCGTGTCGCCGAGCTTGAAGATGGAGTAGATCATCTCTTTCTCCTCTTCCTCGATCGCCCCGCCCTCCTCGCCCGCATCCACCAGGGTTTTGATCTCCTCCTCGGTCACAACCTCCGGCACGCCGCGCGGGCCAATACGCCAGCCGCCGACGCGCAGCAGGCTCCAGGTGAGCGGCCAGAAGATGATCTCGGTCAGGCCAATCAGCGGGGCCAGTGTCAGGCTCACGGCCTCCGGCGCGCGCAGGGCCAGCGCCTCGGCCACCACCTCGCCCAGCGCGATCAGCGCCGCCAGGAGCAGCACCGCAACCAGCCAACCCCACCCCGTCAGGTCGCGGCCTGGCAGCACGACCGCCCAAAGGCCCGAGAAGACTTGCGCCGCTGCGAGAGCCACCGCCACGCGGCACACCATTTGAGCGCCGCGCGAGGCGGCGATCAGGCGGGTCGACTCATTCGCCAGGCGCAGCGCCAGGCCGGCCCCGCGGCGCCCCGCATCGCGCCATTGCTCCAGGAGCGTCCGCCGGGCATTGACCATCGCCGCTCGCCCGGCAGCCAGCAGCAGGTTGAGGGCGTACAGCAACAGCGCAGTCGTCCAGGGGTCGCTGGGCATGTCTCGTCCGTCCGCGCCGGCTACTCTTTGGAGGGCGCAAGCCGGCGGATGGCGCGCGCCGGCATGCCCACGGCCAGGGTATGGTCAGGCACATCCCGCGTCACGACCGCGCCCGCGCCGGTGCGCGCGCCGCGGCCGATCTTCACCGGAGCGATCAACATCGTATCGCTGCCAATGAAGGCCCCATCCCCGATGTCGGTGGGATTCTTCTTCTGCCCGTCGAAGTTGCAGGTAATCGTTCCGGCGCCGATATTGACCTCGGCACCGATGTGCGCATCGCCGATGTAGCCAAAGTGGCCCATCTTCGTCCCCGGCCCGAGGGTGGAGTTCTTGACCTCGCCGAAGTTGCCCATGTGAACACCGCGCTCGAGCACCGCTCCCTTGCGCAGGTGAGCGAAGGGTCCCACCCTCACCTCGTCGGCCAACATGGCCCCCTCCACGACGGCCACCTCCACCCGGCATCGGTCACCCAGGGTCGCATTGCGCAGCGTGCTGTCGGGGCCGATCTGGCAGCCCCGCCCCAGGCGCGTGGCGCCCTCCAGGCGCGTATTCGGCAACAACACCGTGTCGGCACCGATCTCCACCCCGGCCTGGATGTAGGTGGTGGCCGGGTCGATCATCGTTACGCCGGCTTCCATCCAGCGCCGATTGATGCGCGCACGCAGCGCGCCTTCGGCCTCGGCCAGGTGCACGCGCGTGTTGACCCCGATCCACTCGCTCGGATCCTCGATGGCTGTGGCCAGCACGCCGCCGGGTTGCGCTGCGGCCATTTCCACAAGGTCAGTCAGATAGAACTCGCCTTTCGGCGATGGCCGAACCTGCGCGAGAGAGTGCCATAACCAGGTCTCACGGGCGATGTAGACACCTGGGTTGATTTCTGAAAGTCCTCGCTGATGGGAGTTGGCGTCGCTCTCTTCCACAACGGCCTGCACGGTGCCCCTCTCATCGCGCACGATACGTCCAAAGCCGCGCGCGTTCTGGTCCCGTCCGGTGAGCATGCCCAGCGGTCCGCCATGGGCCTGCATACCGTCGATCAGCCGGCGCAGCGTGGCGGCCTGGAGCAGCGGCATGTCGCCGTAGGTCACCAGCACGAAGTCGACGGTGCCGCGCAGCAGCGGCTCGGCACGGCGCACAGCATCGGCTGTTCCCAAGAGGTCCGGCTGCAGGACGCATTCGGCCTTCTCGCCCACTTCGGCCCGCAGCGCCTCTGCACCATGGCCGATCACGAGGACCGGCAGCGCGCCCGTGGCCTCGCGCGCCGCCTCCAGCGCATAGTGGGCGAGCGGGCGCCCGCCCAACAGATGCAGCATCTTGGGGCGCTCCGACTTCATGCGGGTGCCCAGGCCCGCGGCAAGCACAACGGCGCGAATCCTCATGGCAAGTCCTTTCCGCGCAGAAGAGTCCGGCTCACACTCGACATCGGCCGCGCAGCCCAACCAGGCCTGGCGGTCAATAGTGGCATGCGGGGCACATCAGAGGGAGACAGGGTGACGCATCCTGCCCAAAGGGCAGAGGCTGGGGCGCCAGGATTCGAACCTAGATCCACGGATTCAAAGTCCGGTGTGCTGCCGTTGCACCACGCCCCATCGGGTGGCATTGCCGCACGTGTCCGCAGCGCGCTACATCGTGCGCGCCCGGCTTCACGTCCTCGGCAAACGATTCATGCCGGCCAGCGCGCGGATTGTAACATGGGGGATTACGGGTTAGCGAGGCGTTCGTCTCTCGTGCGCCGTGCGCGGTCGAGCGCCTGCAGCACCAGGCAGACCATAACCAGTGCAAGGGTCGCCGCCAATCCACCCTCCGGACCGAAGGCACCACCCGTCCACAACGGCGGACCGCTCACCTGGGCCACAGCGCCAGCGGAGAATTCCGTCAGGCCGCTCACCGGAAGCCCGAACACCGGCCCCAAGAGGTAGTTCCATATAAAGTGGAACGCGGTGGGCAGCCACAAGCTGCCGCCGACGCGCAATGCCAGCGCAAAGGCCAGCCCGGCCAGCGCAATATTCACCAGCGCGACAAAGTTCAGGCTCGGGTTCAGCAGATGCGCCAACGAGAAGAGAATCGAAGATCCCACGGCCCCCATCCACCAGCCCCGCCAGCGAGCGAGCAGGGCGAGCAGGTAGCCGCGAAAGGCGATTTCTTCGGCGAGCGCCACGGGCCACAAGACAATGGCATTCGTGACCAGGCCATTGAGGGTCCAGCCGCTGTGGAACTGGGCCCAGCCGGCGAGGGCAAGCAGCGCCGCCAACACGCCAATCGCCAGGGCGCCTAGCATCCCGCCCGAGAGTGTACTTGCCATCCAATGCTGGCCAATCATGCACAGTGTGCGCCAGCCGGCGCGGTCCAAGAAGCGCAAGAAGCCCCAGGTGGCCAGCGCCAGAACGCCCAGCTCCATCCAGGTGGAGAGTGCGAGCAGCCAGGCCGGCAAACGCCCCTCGAGCACCTCGCCCTGCCAGCCCGTCACGCCAATGAGAGAAAGGCCGACGACCGTAACGCCCAGCAGTGCTCCCACCACTAACTGGGAACCGAAGACGACCGCCACGCAGTACAAGGCGGCTCGCACCAGTGGATGCAGTCGGGGCGAGGGAGGAAGCATGGCGCGGTCGGCGAGGGGCGGCGCGCGGTCGTTACTCGACGCGCCAGCAGGCGACGTGATGGCCCGGGCTGACTTCCGTAAGCACCGGTTCTTGTTGGGCACAATGGGCCATCGCCACCGGGCAGCGTGGATGGAAGCGGCAGCCGGTGGGCGGGTTAAGCGGGCTGGGCACGTCGCCCTTGAGAATGACTCGTTCACGCCGGAGTTTCGGGTCCGGCACCGGTATGGCCGACATCAAGGCCTGAGTATAGGGGTGCAGCGGGTTGCGATACAGTTCCTCACGGCCGGCCACTTCGACCACCTTGCCCAGGTACATCACCGCCACCCGGTCGGAGATGTGCTCGACCACCGAGAGGTTGTGCGCGATGAACAAATAGGTCAGGCCGAACTCCGCCTGCAGATCCTTGAGCAGATTGATCACTTGCGATTGGATCGAGACGTCCAAAGCCGAGACGGGTTCGTCGCACACAATGAACTTGGGGCGCAGCGCCAGGGCGCGTGCGATTCCAATGCGCTGCCGCTGGCCGCCCGAGAACTCATGCGGATAGCGCCGGGCATGGTACTCCTCCAGCCCTACCTTGCGCAGCATCTCGAGCACGATGTCGCTGCGTTCGTCGCGGCTGCCCACGTTGTGAATGAGCAGGCCCTCGCCGATGCTTTCTCCCACCGGCATGCGCGGGTCGAGCGAGGAATACGGGTCCTGGAAGATGATCTGCATGTCCCGCCGCAGCACTTTCAGATCCGCGCTCGAGGCTCCAAAGACGTCCTGACCCTCGAACAACACACGCCCGCCGGTGGCCAAGACCAGCCGCAGAATCGTCCGCCCAACGGTCGTCTTGCCGCAGCCGGATTCGCCGACTAGGCCGAGCGTCTCACCCGGCTGCACCGAGAACGAGACGTGGTCGACGGCCTGCAACCACCCGCTGACACGCTGTAGCAGCCCGGCGCGTACCGGGAAGTATTTGACCAGGTCGTGGACTTCAAGCAGCGGAGCCGAGGAGCCGGCACGAGAGGCGGGCATGTTGGACCTCAGCTCGCGCGCGCACGGGGCGCGCCGAGGGAGCCCGCCAGGGGTGCGCGATGCTGCGGGCTGTCGTGATACAGCCAGCAGCGCACGGTTTGCTGAGGGGCAACGGGCAACAGTTCCGGCTCGAGTTGGTTGCATACCTCCAGCTTGTGTTCCAGGCGCGCTTTGCAGCGCGGCGCGAAGCGGCAGCCCGGCGGCAGATCGACCAGGTTGGGCACCGTGCCGGGGATCACTTCCAGGCGGTTCTTGACGTCGCCCAACACCGGGATCGAGCCGATCAATCCCTGCGTGTACGGGTGCAGCGGATGCGCAAAGAGAGTCTCCACCTCCGCCTCTTCCACCACCCGGCCCGCGTACATCACCGCCACGCGCTCGGCCATTTCGGCGATCACCCCCAGGTCGTGGGTGATCAAGATAATGGCGGTTTCCGTCTTGGTGCGCAGATCGCGCATCAGGTCGAGTATCTGCGCCTGGATGGTGACATCCAGCGCGGTCGTCGGTTCATCAGCGATGAGGAGCTCGGGCGCGCAGGCCAGCGCCATGGCAATCATCACGCGCTGCGCCATCCCGCCCGACAGCTCATGCGGAAAGGCCTGCGCCCGCTGGTCGGCATCCGGGATGCCGACCATTTCCAGGAGTTCCACAGCGCGCCGCGCGCCCGCTTCCCGCTTGAGGTTTTTGTGAATGTCGAGCACTTCGGCGATTTGCCCGCCCACGCGGTAGACCGGATTGAGAGCGGACTGGGGCTGCTGAAAGATCATCGAAATGCGGTTGCCGCGCACGTGGACCATTTCCGACTCGGGCAGGCGCATCAGATCCTGCCCGTCGAAGATGATTTCGCCCTCGACGATGCGCCCCGGCTGGCCTATGAGGCGCAGCACCGAGAGCGAGGTGACGCTCTTGCCGCATCCGGATTCGCCCACCAGCCCGAGGACTTCCCCGCGCCGCACGCAGAAATCTACCCCATCGACGGCCTTGACGACCCCGTCCTGGGTGTAGAAGTATGTCTTGAGGCGGCGCACCTCAAGCAGGTTTTCGATTTCGCTTGGCACGAGGACCTCGTGGGAGGGTTCTCCGCAGAGTCGCGCGGACTATAGCACACGCACTAGGGAGCGTCAAGCATTTTGGGCGTCGAGGCTCACGCATCCCCACCTCGCGCCCGGCGCAGGAGGAACCCGGCCGCGAGACCCAGCAGGCCGATCAGCACGACGAACGCTCCCACAACCCAGCCCCTCGAGCTCGGCGTACTCGCGCCGACCTCGGGTTGCACGATCTGCGCGTGCAGGCGCAAGGTCGCCGCCCGGGTGGCGTTGAGCGGAACGCGCGTCGGGTCCAACCCGCGCTCGCGCACGAGATAGGCCGTGATTTGCCAGAACTCGTCTTCGGCCAGGTTGCCGGGGTCCTGCCAGGGCATCGCCTGGTGGATATAGTCGTGCAACTCAAGGGCCGTCGTAAAGCGCAGCAGCGTATTGGGCCCGAGCAGCGGCGGGGCGTAGCGCGGCAACACAAATCCGTCTGGAGGGTGGTTCGGAGCATGGCACTTCGATTGCCAGCAGTTCTGGTCTGCAGGCACCCACTGCGCGCGCCATTCGTTGGTCAGACCTTGACCGCGATCGCCGTGGCAAGCCGAGCACACCAGGAGGTATGCCCGCTCGCCGTAGTCGGCCTGGGTCGCATTCGGGCCAAGGTCCGGGATGATCAGCCGCCGTGGCTTCATTTGAATCTGGAAGGGCGTGGGGCTGGCCGCGGGAGGCGGCGTGCTGGAAAGAGTCGGACCTGGGCCAAACGCCAAGCCGAGCATGACGAAAGCGGGGATGGCCACAGCCATCCCCGCCGAGCGTGCAAACTTCGTGCGTCTCATGCGTCCATCCCACGCACCGCGGGCCTACTGCGTGCCTCGCAGGCGCGGGTCGAGCGCGTCGCGCAGGCCGTCGCCCAGGAAGTTGAAAGCGAACATGGTGATGGCCAGGGCTAGCGCCGGGAACACGGCCTGGTTGGGATAGGTGCGGATGACCTGTCCTCCATCCGAAATCATGGCGCCCCAGGAGGGTGTGGGCGGGTTGACCCCCAGGCCGATGAACGAGAGAAAAGCCTCGAAGGAAATATACGCGGGGATGGTCAGGGTCTCGTTGACGACCAGCGGCCCGACAATATTGGGCAGGATGTGGCGGAACATGATGCGCACGTGCCCCGCCCCGATGGTGTGGGCGGCCTCGATATACTCCTTCTCGCGCACCGAGAGGACCTGCGCGCGGGTGAGGCGGGCCATGGTTTCCCAGGCGGTGAGGCCGATGCCCATGAAGATAAACAACAATCCGCCCATGCGCGTATCGAGCTGGCTGATGGCGTAAGCGGCCGAGCCCGGGTCGGGTTTGGCAAAGGTCGAGCGGAAGAAGGCCATAAGCAGGATGATGAAGAGCAGGGTGGGGAAGGCGTACAGCACGTCCACCAGGCGCATCATCAGGTTGTCGACCCTCCCCCCGAAGTAGCCCGAGATCGAGCCGAAGGCCACCCCGATGAGCAGGCTGATGATGGGGCCGATGAAGGCCACCGAAAGGGAAACCCGCGTGCCGTACACGATGCGGCTGAACAGATCGCGCCCGACGTAGTCGGCGCCCAGGAGATAATCGCTGCTGATCTTGGCGTAGCCCTTCATGTTGGTGAAGACCGTCAGCACCCAGGCGGGTACCTTGTTGTTGTCGACGAGCACCTGCTCGGCGAAGGGCTTGGGGGCGATCCACGGCGCCAGCAGCGCCGTCAGGATGAGCAAGATCACGATGACCCCGCCCATCACCGCCGCGCGGTTGCGCAGCAGGCGCCGCCAGGCATCCGCCCACAGGCTTTCGCGCTTGCGGGTGAGGGGTTGGCCACCCGTTCCGACACGCAGCATTTCAGTTTGTACGGACATAGCGACCTCCACGCTCTACGTGTAGCGGATGCGAGGATCCAGGAACGCGTAGACCATATCCACCAGAAGATTGGCCACGACCAGCAGCATTGCATACAAGAGGATCGTGCCCATGATGACCGGGTAGTCGCGGTTGGTGATGCTGGTGACGAAGTATTTGCCCATCCCCGGAATGCCGAAGATGAGCTCGGCGACAAAGGTGCCCGTAACCAGCGCGGCGAAGAGCGGCCCCAGGATCGTCGCCACCGGGATGAGCGCGTTCTTCAGCGCATGGCGGGTGATGACCACGCGTTCGGACAGGCCCTTGGCCCGCGCCGTGCGGATGTAATCCTCGCGGATGACCTGCAGCAGCGAGGCACGCGTCAGGCGGGCAATGATGGCCGAATTGACCAGGCCCAGGGCGACGACGGGCATGATGGCGTACTTGAAGAATTCCGGCCCGATGTTGGAGGGCAGGAAGCCCAGCACGTAGGGCGGTTTGGCGCCCCACCCGGTGGGCGGGAACCACTTCAGCGTGACGCCGAAGATCCATACCAGAATCGGCCCCAGCACGATCACCGGCACCGACACACCGAAGATCGCCACACTCATCCCGAGGTAGTCCCAGAGGGTGTTTTGCTTGAGCGCGGCCAGAATGCCCAGCGGGAGCCCCAGCAGGATGGCAAAGGTGATCGACATCAGTCCGAGCTGCCCGGAGATAGGCAGTTGCTCGCGGAAGATGTCGTTGACCGTCCGGCTGCGTGAGGCGTAGGACGGGCCGAAATTCATCCACTTGAGCCACAGATGGTCGCCCACCTTGATGTTGATAATTCCGTCGTCCGTCAGCGACATTCCGGGCGCCACCGACGAGAACTTGGGGATGAGCACGTCGTAGATATAGCGCCCGTACTGCACCACGAGCGGCTCGTCCAGGTGGTAGCGCGCGTTGAGGTTATCGAGGATCTCCTGCGGCAGCCTCTTTTCCCGGTCGAACGGGCCGCCCGGGACGGAGTGCATCAACAGGAAGGTGAGCGCCGAGACCGCAAACAATACAACCAGCATCCACAACAGACGGCGAACGATGTATCGTCCCACGGGACCACTCCTTAGCAGAATGGCGTCGGGTTCGTGCTCGCCTCGCAGCTCGCTTCAAAACCCGGCCGTCCTTCGCAGCCGCCCGGCCTTTCGCCGTGCGCGGCATCGGGCTGCGCCGTTGCACAAGCCTTCCCGTCAAT